>JAEDMD010000007.1 GCA_016303195.1 Oscillospiraceae bacterium
AACATCTTATTTTTTGAGGGTTAGTGTCCAAGATCATTGACAAGTGTACATGTTGTCCTGCTTACTGTTAATTGCCTACTTGCATTACTGTTCGTTTTATGGTATACTATACATATTAGGGATTTTTTTACAGAAAGGGATAAAATTTATGAAAATCAAAAAATTAACCGCATTATTACTGGCTCTTACCGCAATTTCAGGATTTGCAGGATGCTCTGACAAGGCTTCCCCGTCTGAAACGGAAATCTCCTCAACTGCCAAGGAAACTACGCTCAACTTACAGGAAAGGCTCGACGAGGCAAGTGATATATTAGCTGAATCCTCCAAGCCCGATCTCCCTGAGGGAACTTATGAGCTGAACGGCTTTCAGTTCGACATAAGTGAAAAGTTTGACTCAATGGAAGGAGTTGAGGACTGTATCGCTTTCAAAGGAAAGGAATATCCTGTAAGCGTAGGCTTTGCAGATCAGGCTCTGTTCGGAAACTGCCGTGCCATCGCCACTGCTCAGGGAATTGCAGATATTATCAAGGAAAGCGGTGACGAAGCTGTCTGCGAGGAATATGACAATCCATACATGGAATGTGCCCGTGTGAGATCTAAAACATCCGCTGATATATATAACCTTGAAAAATTTTCCGAAAACGCAAACCTTGACTATTACTATGCCCGTCAGGAACGTGACATGATATGTTTCCTTGTCTCATACATTGATGACAATGAGGATGAGGCTGAGGACTATGTGAACTATATTCTCAGCTCACTGAACCATGTGGGCGAGGAAGTTATCTCCGATGAGGGCGGTACTGTTGAAAATGATTATTATACCATAAATTACAGCAAAATATGGTATCCTGAGACAGTTACGACTACCCCTGAGGATGTGGAGGAAGCCGAGAAAAATGGCGAGGAAATAAAGCAGAGCATAAAAATGCGCTTCTCCCTTGTCGATACGGAAAAGCTGATGCTTTCGGGAGTTACTTTCACAGCCGTAAAGAACAGTCAGTACAGCACTCTCGAAGAATATGCCAACAATATCTATGAAAAGGCAACTTCAAACAGCAGGATGTCAGGTGCGGAAAAAGGTGAGGGCGAAATAGCAGGCCATAAGGCAATAGTCGTATCCTATGACCTGAATGCAGGTGTTTCATTCGATGCTCACCTTATCAATTATTTCTTCGAGGATAACGGTATCTATTACTTTATCTCCGAAAACTACCCCAACAATTATGACAGTTCTTGTCAGGATGATATAAAGGAACTTATTGACAATATTGTTCTTAAATAAAATAAGAACCTGTTTTAACAAGATGCCACGGCATCTCTTGAAATACATCAGGTGTCCCTTGTGAGGACAGGTTCTAAATTATCTCAGGAGGAATAAACAATGAAAAACGTATTAGTAGTAGGCGGAGGCGGACGTGAACACGCCATTATTATGAAGCTGGCTGAAAGCAAGCACGTTGGCAAGCTGTACTGCACACCCGGAAACGGCGGTATATCAAAGTACGCTGAATGTTTCAATGTGGGCGCAACCGATGTTGACGGTGTTGTTGCACTTGCTAAGGAGCTGAAACCCGATATGGTAGTAGTTGCTCCCGATGATCCGCTGGTTCTCGGTATGGTCGATGCTTTACAGGCTGAGGGCTTCATGACATTCGGCCCGAAGGCAAATGCCGCTATAATCGAAGGCTCTAAGGTTTTCTCAAAGGAGCTTATGAAAAAGTACAGCATCCCGACTGCTTTCTATGAGGTATTCACCGAATCCGACAAGGCTATCGCTTATTTAAAGGAGCAGAACAGCTATCCTGCTGTTATCAAGGCTGACGGTCTTGCTCTCGGCAAGGGCGTTATCATCGCTCAGAACGAGGATGAAGCTGTAAAGGCTGTTCATGATATGATAGACGATCTGAAATTCGGCAAAAGCTCTGCCCGTATCGTTATCGAGGAATTCCTCACAGGCCCTGAGGTGTCTGTACTTTCGTTCACAGACGGCAAGACCATCGTTCCTATGATATCTTCTATGGATCACAAACGTGCCCTTGACGGTGATATGGGACTCAATACAGGCGGTATGGGTACAGTTTCGCCTAACCCTTACTACACTGAGGATATCGCTAAGGAGTGCATGGAGAAGATATTCCTCCCGACTATGAACGCTATGAACGCTGAGGGACGCACATTCGAGGGCTGTCTCTATTTCGGCCTTATGCTCACTCCCAAGGGCCCGAAGGTAATTGAGTACAACTGCCGTTTCGGTGACCCTGAGACACAGGTGGTTCTTCCTATGCTGAACGCTGACCTTTATGAGATATTCGAGGCTATCTACAAGCATGAACTTGACAAGGTGGATATCAAGTGGCATAAGGGAAGCTGTGCCTGCGTTGTTATGGCAAGCGGAGGCTATCCTGAAAGCTATCCTAAGGGTATCGAAATGAACGGTTTCGACGATATGGGACAGGTAAAGAACTGCTTTGTTTATCATGCAGGCACTAAGCTTAGCGAGGACGGAAAGTTCCTGACAAACGGAGGCCGTGTTATCGGTGTTACCGCTAAGGGCGAGACTTTACAGACGGCTCTTGATACCGCTTATGAGGGCGTTAAGGGTATCAGCTTCGAGGGCGCTCATTTCAGAAAAGATATCGGACAGCGTGCGTTGAAGGCTCTCAGCTAAGGAGCAGGTTATGCGTGAAAGACTGAACAACGGCATATTCTTCGGATTTGTCGGAAATCTGCTGTTCCTCGGATTTGCGTTAGTTTGTATGATATACCATGTTACATTTGACCCGAAAAGCGCTGTTACGGAAATTATCGGTGCGATAGCCTATATAGTTGAGTTTGCAGGATTCTTTACGCTTCTCTTTTCGGCATATCTTATATGGGGCTCTGCAAGAGACAGAAAGCTGATGAAGACAGGTTATACGGCTTATATCTTTTTTGAAGCATTCATGATGTTTATAGAGCTTAATTCGCATAATTTCAAGTCATACAACCCCTATTCGCAGGGATTGGCTATATTCCACGCTATTCTGTCAGCGCTGATATGTTATTTGTTCCTCCAGCTTGATAAGGATAACAAGAAGTTCGAGCATATTATCATCGCTTGCATTGCATTGATATTCGTGGGAATGCTGGGCAATATCATAGGAATACGCATTTATTTCAGTATTCTCATCAATGCGGTGGCATTTTCGCTGTTTTTCGGCGGTGTGCGTTATCTTCTCCAAAGAGGGGAGATAGAGATAGACTGCCACGGTGATAATCCAAGGCCTGCCGAATATAAAAGCGATTTCTTCAAAGACTGAATCAAAAATCCCCGAAGCGATATCAATTACCGCTTCGGGGATATGTATTATATGGCAGTATTGCTTTTTTCGTGTGCGATGTAGTATTCAACAGAATTGGCGCACATGATAATGACAAATGAGAAAACATAAAGATACGAAAGCAGTCCACGTACCGAGGTTATTGAACTGAGGAGCTGGACTGTTTCAATGTTTATGGATGCTGCCGAGCGTATTGCGATGGTATAAACAAACGATACCATTGCTGTCATGAGGATATATCCGCAGAATGTGGATATCAGCATCAGCAGACTGCGTTTTTTGCTTATCTTGTCTGCAAAACATCCAATACCGCAGAGTATCAGCATGATTGTCGGAATTGCCGCCTGAATGAGCAGGAGCATTTCAGTCTTTTTGTCAAAGTTAGTCTCCATAAGATCCTTTATGCTTCCGTAACCCATGAGGATGGCGGCTATATGCGGATTCAGCACGATAATAATATTCATCAGCATCCCCACAGCAGTGAGTACTGCGGCAATAACTGACAGTGTACGCAGAAAAGTTGGTCTGTTCATAGCACCGCCTTACTTCATATGGTCAACGTGTCTTACCTCGTCCATGCCGAGAGCGGCAGAGGTGCAGACAATGACAAGTGAAGCAACGTTCAGTATACCGAAGAAAAACCAGAGATACTCAGCTTTCTGTATCATCCATTCCTCGGACATATACAGCATTTCGGAATGATTGAGTATCACTCTTGCCAGAACGTGTTCTGCAATATATGCGAACAGCCATAGTATCGGAGCGGCTTTGAATGTCTTGCGGCACCGCTTTATTGAGAATCCAAGCTCCATACAGCCGAATGTGTATATCAGATACGGAAGCCATAACAGCGGAAGCGGAAACATCAGGAGCTTATTTCTGCCACGGATGATCGCTTCGGGATGAATTTCCCTGAAATGATCCGATGCTGCAAGTTTAAGTATAAGGTCACCGAATACCACTGTGAGTATGGCAAGGACGATATAACCGATCGTAAGACCACTTGCTATGATATATAGCTTCTGAACGGATATTGATTTATATTTCATAATTTTACCCTGTTAAAAATAGGGAAGGAGGCATACGGCATCCTTCCCCTGTTGTATTAGTGGTGGAACAGACGGATGCCTGTGAATGCCATAGCAATGTTGTACTTGTTGCAGGTTTCGATAACGTTGTCGTCACGGATAGAACCGCCCGGTTCAGCGATGTACTCAACACCTGACTTCTTAGCTCTCTCGATGTTGTCACCGAATGGGAAGAATGCGTCAGAACCGAGGCAAACACCTGTATTCTTTGCAAGCCATGCCTTCTTTTCCTCTCTTGTGAATACAGCAGGCTTTACCTTGAATATTCTCTGCCACTCGCCCTCACGGAGAACGTCCTCGTACTCGTCGCCGATGTAAACATCAATAGCATTGTCACGGTCAGCACGGCGGATATCGTCAACGAACTGGAGTCCCATTACCTGCGGAGACTGTCTCAGCCACCAGTTGTCAGCCTTCTGACCTGCAAGTCTTGTGCAGTGGATACGTGACTGCTGACCTGCTCCGATACCGATAGCCTGTCCGTCCTTAACGTAGCATACGGAGTTGGACTGTGTGTATTTCAGTGTGATGAGTGAGATGAGGAGATCGTCCTTCTTATCGTCTGGGATGTCCTTGTTCTCTGTAACAACATTTGCAAGAAGCTCACGGTTGATGTCAAGCTCGTTGCGTCCCTGCTCGAAGGATACGCCGTAGACCTGCTTTGTCTCGATAGGAGCAGGCTTGTAGTTCTCGTCCATCCTGAGGATGCAGTATGTGCCCTTTCTCTTGGACTTGAGTATCTCAAGAGCTTCGGGATCGTAGTCGGGAGCGATAACACCGTCTGAAACTTCACGCTGTATCATCTTGGCTGTGCAAACATCGACCTTGTCTGAGAGAGCGATGAAGTCGCCGTAGGATGACATTCTGTCTGCGCCTCTTGCTCTTGCGTAAGCGCTTGCAAGGGGAGTAAGCTCGCCGAGATCGTCTACCCAGTATATCTTCTTTAAGTCATCGCTGAGCGGTTTGCCGATAGCCGCACCTGCGGGGGATACGTGCTTGAATGAAGTAGCTGCACACATACCTGTTGCGGCTTTCAGTTCCTTTACAAGCTGCCAGCCGTTGAAAGCATCAAGAAGATTGATATAACCCGGCTTGCCGCAGAGAACTTCGATAGGAAGCTCGCTTCCGTCAGCCATGTAAACTCTTGAAGGCTTCTGATTGGGGTTACAGCCGTATTTTAACTGCATTTCATTTGACATAATAATGTCCTCCTTTATAATAATTCATAATGCTAAATTGATTGATTTTGTTTTGGTTGCCTGCCGTATTCATCGGTCTATGCCGAAGCACTCAGAAACAATGTATGCGATGATCGCTCCCGCAAGGCAAACTAAAATGCGATGAATGCCAGCTTCACCCACATTCTTATTTTGGAATTTTCCTTAGGAACTTGCGGCATATTAGGGCTTCTGTATCCGGGAAACAATGAGGCTGAGATTATTGGTACAACAAACAGCATTGCAATTGCTATGAGCATACACAAAACTCCGATGCCTGTAATAAATTTGTCTGAGGCTGATGTGTCCTCTTTAGTGCCGACGAGCATAAATCCCAGAAATGAAAAGATCCCCATGACTGCCATCATGATATTTCTGCTTCTGAGCCATCTGTCCAGAGATCTGCGGTGAGACATATCCACTGCGTCACGGTTTTCAAGAATGTTTATCCTGTTCTGCATTTCGCCGAACTGAACTTCCTCCTTCATCTCGTCAAAGCCGATCTCAACACCTCAGAAAGGGCATTTCCCGAAATAATCGCCCTGTTTCCTTTCAACAGGTGCGCCGCAGTTCGGGCATTCTATTTCAACTATATCCAAATCATCAGCTCCTTATAATTTTTTTAGAACTTGTATCATACGCCCATTACATAGTTGAGGAACGCTGAGAATATGATACCTGCAAGGGTGATAATAGCTAAGTAAAGAAGCCATGTAAGCAGTAATGATTTCAGCTTTGAAGTATCGGCTTTGTCCATATCGTGGGTTGGGAGATGAGGTCTTGATAATATGAGTATTATCAGCATGAAAAGGAAATAAGCCAGAATTATGAATACGATTACGGTCGCATCGTGTTCATAGCCGATGTATGCAGCCAGAAGCATGAGAACGCAGAGCAGGACTGTGCTTGCACCATAGATAGTAGCCCATTTTTTGCGCTTTTCCTTCTGAACAGCGTATACCTTTTCAAATTCCTCATGAGCGGCACGTTTGGCTTCATATTCCTGTCGCTCTATCTCATTTTTAAGCTGTTGTGCTTCATTGACTATCTCGATGCGCCTTGTGCCGTCATCAACAGCGAACTGATTTCCGCAGAACTGACACTGAGCGACCATCTGTCCTTCCTTTACTGCGATACTGTTGCCGCAGCTTGGACATTTGATAGGGATGATCTTTATATCTGTGCTGTCGGTTCTGATATCATTTTCGATCACATCTGTGATAGTTTCTGATATGTTGCTGTCAGCGCTTATTTGTATCTTTGGTTCGATAGAAATGATACTTCCGCATTTATCGCATGAAGCGACTTTTTGTCCGTCCTTTACATATATCGGATTGCCGCAGTTTATACAGAATTTTTTGTTGTTTTCCATAGTCAGACTCCTTTGGGGCTCAGAATACCCTCTGTGCTATCAAATTCATTATGCCTAACATGAACCCAAATGTTCCTATTAACAGGAAGAAGACTCCTATTTTACTGCCCCTTGCATTTCTCGGCTTAATAACTGCAAAAATGATAGGCATAATTATCCCTATGGTTGTAGCGATTAGTCTCGCCTCCACTGATCTGAACATACATGTAGCAACTGAGAGCAGTATAAACAGCGCATGGAACACAATTACAAGTATCGTCCATTTCTGAACGGATAAGTCGCTTTCAGTCTCATATTCGAGATTTGATCTGTCTATCTGAGATGTGAGGTCACGTTTATTCTTTGAAAGGAGTATCCTTTCTATTTCACTCCTGTCTGCAACACGGTACTGTCTCGAACCGTCATCGAATCTTAGCTGTGAATTACAGAATTCACAGTAACCGAATTTTGAATTTTCGGGAAGTGATATAACTGCGCCGCAGTTCGGGCAGTTTATTTTTACTAAGTTCAAATCGTTAACTCCCTGATTTGGCTCATATTACTTATTCTTGTTGATTATACGAGTCTCAGTCTTGCCGCTTTCAAGTTCAACGTAGCGGACGAAAAGTGATACCTTGTTGTCAGCGTTGAGGTTAGTCCAGAGCATATCTGTAAAGCTGTCGATATCTCCGCTGATGCCTACCAGCTTAGGCTCGCCCTCGAAGCTCGGAAGCGGATTGCCGTCGCCCATGTAAGTATGGATGAAGCGTCCCTCGCCTGCGATAGGATTTGAGAAGCTGAATGTGTATCTCTGGCATGAATCAGGATTGCCGTTTGCGCTCTTGAGGATGGACATTGCATAGTTGAAGCCCTTGTCCTCAAAGTGGAGGATTCCTGATATACGGGGAGTGAAGTTAGGAGCATCGTCCTCGAATTCTCTTGTGCGGAGTGACTGCTCGAATGTCTGCTGTCTGTCCATAAGCTCATAGATAGTATCAGTCTGGTCGCCGTTTGTGACGATGAGCTTGTTGCCGAGAACACGGACAGGAGCGTATATGATAAGGTGCGGATCAGTCAGCTTTGAAGGATCGAAAGCCTGTGTGCGGATACCGTCGCCGTCTTCAACAAATACACGGTTGCGGCTGTTTTCGCTTCTGCCCATGATGAAATAAGCAGTTACGGCATACTTACCGTCCTCGGATTTACCGATAACGATACCTCTGCCCGGATAAGCGTTTGAGCTGAGTTCCTGTGCAAGATCAAGTTTTTTCATAATTTTTACTCCTTTACTTAATGAAGAAAGTGTATATGCAGTCCACGATAACGATTATCAGGACTGTTAAAGCAATTATATTTATTGCCTTCCGTGAAGGCTTTGCAAGTATCAGGTCATAGAACGGCTGGACGATGTACATGAACAGCGTTCCTCCCAGACCGAATCGCAGGGAAGTGGAAAGTGCTATCCTTGCCTGAAAATTGTACTTGTAGTCGGCGTAGGTCTGCCACGGCCATGAACCCGTGACCGCTTCAAGGATGTAACTTGTCACAAGCTCGATAAGTGTGGCGACAGCCATGCACCCGACGAATATTATAAGCGGTTTGACGATGTTCAGCGCCTTGTTATCCTTTTTGTGCATAAGTTTGCCGAAGCACAGCAGGAATGTGATCGCTCCAACACCGTAAACGGGGCAGTACGGGCCGAATAATACTCATCTGTTGGTGAATCCCCAGTGATAGACCACCACTTCAAGGAATACCTCATAAAGCCAGCCAAGCACCGCATACATCCAGAAGCAGAGAAACAGTTTCTGGATGGTCTGGTTTTCTTTTAATTTCATAAATAACCTACTTTATTAAAAACGAGAATTATTTTCTGATGATAGTCGATTATTTCCGATGCTCCTCAATGTATTTTTTCAGGCGCATAAGGTCTGAATTTTCAAGTACAACATTGATTTTGCCGGTATCTCTGCATTCCTTTCGTTCGTAATAATCGTGAGGACTGTCCGTGAATCTGAATTTTCCTCTGTCAGTGGTCATGACCATAGTAAAGACAGGATGGAAAAGATAGCCGCCCTTTCCGACACGTTGGAATTTAACCTTTACATCGATCGAATGTATGGAATTGTAGTCGAAGTGAGTACGGAGCTTCCACCATTTCCAGAATGTTATGCCGCTGTCATTGGCGATAAATCCTTCTTTTACGAAAAGACAGGCAAATGCCAGCGCAGTTATTATCACCAGAGCAAGTCCGAATACATATTCGTTATCCGAAAAAATGACAACGAAAGGAAGGGTAAGCAGAAACAGCAGAGCGGCTGCACCTTTATGGGAATTGGTTGTTTCTTTATTCATATTATTTCACATAAGCCTTGCCGTCAACGATCTCTATCCTGTCCTGACAGAACAGTGAAACGGCTTTCGGGAGGAGCTTCCACTCCACATTTTCCATGATACGGCGCTGGAGAACTTCGGGAGTATCGTCCTTCTGCACTTCAACTGTTCCCTGTAAAATGATAGCGCCTGCATCGGCTTCCTCGTTTACGAAATGTATGGTAGCACCGCTGACCTTTACGCCATAAGCAAGTGCGGCTTCGTGGACTTTAAGTCCGTAATAGCCCTCACCGCAGAATGACGGGATAAGCGCAGGGTGAACGTTGATTATCTTATAAGCATATGCCTTTGTGACACATTCATCAAGGATGGTCATGAAACCTGCAAGCACTACGAGGTCGGCTTTCTCCTCATTGAGAGCATCAAGTATTGCTTTGCTGTAACTTACGCTGTCGGAGTATTCCTTTCTTGGGATGACTCTTGTGGGGATATCATTGTTTTTTGCTCGTTCAAGGGCATATACACCGTCTTTTGATGATATGACGCAGGTTATCTTTCCGCCCTGAATGATACCGCTTTTCTCGGCATCTATGAGGGCTTGCAGATTTGTTCCGCCGCCTGATACGAGTACGACTATGTTTTTCATTTTATGTTTTACCTCCTGTAAGGCATTTTATTGGTTCGGGAAATATTACAACAGCTTCCATATAAGGTGGAATGCTACTGTAAGCGCACCGCCGATGACCATTGCCACACCGAATGCGGATGTTCCTTTTACTTCGTTGGTGAAAAGGAATCTGTCAGGGAAATCGGCATTTACCTGCACTACCAGCTTGTCGCCCCGCTGACAGGGCATTTCCTCGGCAGGGAGAAATTGCTCATGGTTTGCACGAACAGTTTCAGTGCCGTTCTGATAATCCACAACAGCGCAGAGAAGTTCTTTTTCATCATCGCCTGCCTGTTGGAATTCCGAGCGGAAACCCAGCACCTCAGCAGGAAATCCCCTGTATGATGCGAATTTTATGCGATAGCTGTGGCAGACCAGTGCGCCGAGAAGTATCAGTATCGCTCCGAGAGTTATGAAGAATGCCATATCCTGTCTCCTTTCATCTTGTCTGAGCGATTATGAGCAGAATGACAGAGATCACACCGCCGATGGCTATTGAACGTGTGTATGTCCTGAAAAAATCGCTCTCACGGTCGGGAAAATAGAAGAACATCGGGTCTTCCGGATCGTAGCATATCATGACATCGCTGTGCAGTTCATACCGCATTTTATTGTCCTCGACGGTATAGGTCGAGGTTATGTCACGGTCTTCCTCGGTAGTATAGGTAACTATCGGGTAAACATGAGCGCCTTTGTCACGTTCATGGTAGTCAACGACTTTTCCGTAGACAGCCTTGCTTCGGGAAAGTCTTGCCCTTATACTTGCAATATGCATGAAGAACAGCAGTGTCATTATCACGTAAATGAGGATAAGCCCGTAAATAAGCCATCCGTGGCTGTATGAATAGCAAACGATGAACATGGACACAACTGCCCAGATAATATCTGTAATATCAACTTTCATAATTATTACCCGCTTTATAAATGGAGGATCATGTATTGTATCATTCGGGGAACTGAACGTGTCCCTCAATTATTTCTTCATCGTCGTAGGAAAGGGGAATATCCTTATCAATTATGACCTGTCCGTAGATATCTGTTATACGGAAGGTGAAAGGGCCTTTTCCCATATCCCTTGTCTCAAAGTAATTGTAGGGGCGGCGTGGTATCTCCACAAATTCGCCGTTTTCGTCGAGGTATTCCAGCTTAGTGATGGGGTAGCGGTGATTTCTCACCTGTACACCGCACCAGAATTCGGTGCTGCCTGTCTTGTACTTGAACGAGATGGGCGCATTTTCAGCGGAATCAAGGGGGATTATCTTCCAGCTTACGGGAACTCTGCCCTTTTCGACGGGAGCGATGAGCGGAAAAGCGTCGGTGAACAGGTCGAGGTCGCCTTTTTTGCCTTCGGGAAGCTCGTCCGTTACCAGCATATGTATAGTTCCAAGTTCGCCCGTAACTTCAAGGTATGCACCTGCAAGCTGGGCTTCGTTGTAGTCGGAATGGTTCATGGCAACTATCCAGTAATCGTGGGAAACAGGATCAAGCATGGCATGGCCGCCTGTATAGCCGCCGCCGTAGAAAGTTCCCTCGCCTGTGTGGACAGTTCCCTTTGGTTCAAGGATACAGCTTTCGTCTATGGGCACATCATCGGGGACATATGAAGTATCCGATGAAGGCTTTGTTGTTGTACTGCTTCCCGAACCTTTTTTTCTTCCAAGCACATAGTCCTGTACGCTCTGCATCTCGTCCTTTGAAGTACCCTGTTTACGGACTTCAATAACATCGAAGCAGTCGATCACCTCGTCGGGACAATAATCCATCGGTATCAGCGGAGCGGCAATGGAATACACGGGATAAGCGCAGACAGCCGCCGTACAGAGAATTGACAAAAGTGTTTTTTTTACTTTCACATAAACCACTCCTTCGTGGAAATAAGAAAAGGTGTCAGAGGTCAGGTGGTCTGACTTCCTGACACCTTGATGGTCTATCAGCAGATGATAACGCCTTCTTCAGATTCAACAAGTTCGCCGAGGATGTAAGCATCTTCGCCTGCTGCCTTGATAGCGGCAACAGCCTTGTCAGCATCGTTCTTGTCAACAGAAACGATCATACCAACGCCCATGTTGAAGGTGTTGAACATATCACGCTCAGGGATGTCGCCTGTTCTCTTGATAAGCTCGAAGATAGGCAGTACCTGAACAGCATTTCTTTCGATCTTTGCAGAAAGGTTCTTGGGAAGTGAACGTGGGATGTTCTCATAGAAGCCGCCGCCTGTGATGTGTGAGATGGACTTTACCTTTACAGCATCGAGAAGGCTCATAACAGCCTTTACGTAGATACGTGTAGGAGTAAGGAGAGTCTCACCGAGAGTAGCGCCGAGGTCATCGAAGTGCATAGCGAGGTTCTGCTCGTTTACGTCGAATACACTTCTTACCAGTGAGAAGCCGTTTGAGTGAACGCCGCTGGACTTGATAGCGATAAGAACGTCGCCTGCCTTCTGGGTATCGGGCTGGAGGATCTTATCCTTGTCAACAACGCCCACCGAGAAGCCTGCAAGGTCATATTCATCCTCAGGCATAAGACCCGGATGTTCAGCAGTTTCGCCGCCGATAAGAGCGCACTGTGCCTGAACGCAGCCCTCAGCAACACCTGAAACGATCGTAGCTATCTTTTCGGGATAGTTCTTTCCGCAGGCAATATAATCAAGGAAGAACTGTGGCTTTGCGCCGCAGCAGATGATATCGTTGACGCACATAGCAACGCAGTCGATGCCGACAGTATCATGCTTGTCCATGATGAAAGCTATCTTGATCTTTGTGCCTACACCGTCAGTGCCTGATACCAGAACAGGCTTGTTTATACCTGTCATATCAAGCTCAAAAAGACCTCCGAATCCGCCGATGCCTGAAAGAGCGCCCTTTATCATTGTACGTGCGATATGCTCCTTCATAAGCTCAACTGACTTGTAGCCTGCGGTTACGTCAACGCCTGCTTTTTTGTAGCTTTCGGAAAAACTGTTGTTCATATAAAAATCCTCCATATTTTTTTAATGCGTAATGCTTAATTCGTAATTCGTAATTGCGGTGTCTGCCTGACGGCAGACAAATTAAAAATGTGAGCAAAGCGAACACAATAATTACGCATTACGCATTATGAATTACGAATTGATTTATTCGTTTCCGTCCCAGCAATATGTGCAAAGCTGACACTGTGGAAGTCCCACAGCCTTTACCTTGCCGGGAAGTGACTGGAATTCCAGAGAAGTGAGCTTCAGTCTGCGGCATATCTCGTCACGCATACGTCTGCCTCTCTCGGTATTTGTATCGCTGTACTCAGCAAGATACTTAACACCCTCAGCGCCCTCGAATTCGTCGATTATCTGTCTTGCGATAAGTTCAAGCTCAGAGTGGCTTCGTGAGAAGTTGAGATACTTGCATCCGTACATGATAGGCGGACAAGCGGAGCGCATATGCACTTCCTTAGCGCCGTTTTCGTACAGGAATTCAACAGTTTCCCTCATCTGAGTACCTCTTACGATACTGTCATCCACAAAGAGAAGGCGCTTGCCCTCAATAAGTTCGTGAACGGGGATGAGCTTCATTTTTGCGACCTGATTCCTCATGGTCTGGTTTGTAGGCATGAAGCTGCGTGGCCATGTAGGTGTATATTTGATGAACGGTCTTGCGAATGGGATGCCGCTTCTGTTTGCGTAGCCGATAGCGTGTGGTGTACCTGAATCAGGAACGCCGCAAACATAGTCAACATCGGGAAGTCTGCCTGCATTGATGTCATTTTCAGCCATTATCTCGCCGTTGCGTGTACGCATTACTTCAACATTCACACCCTCATATACTGCATTCGGATAGCCGTAATAAGTCCAGAGGAATGTACATATCTTCATCTTTGAAGGATCGCCCTCAGCCATCACCTGACATTCGTCAGCGGTGAGCTTTACTATCTCGCCTGCGGTCAGTTCCTTATAGGTGGTGTAACCCAGCTTCTGGAATGCGAAGGACTCGGTGGAGAGGCAGAAGCCGTCACTTCTCTTGCCGATGATGATAGGAAGTCTGCCGAACTCGTCACGAGCGGCGATGATGCCGTCCTTTGTGAGGATGATAAGCGACATTGTACCCTCGATCTTGCTCTGAGCATAGCGGATGCCGTCAACGAAATTATCCTTCTGAGCGATGAGAGCGCCGATGAGGTCGCCTGAGTTGATCTTTCCGCTGCTCATTGTTTCAAAGTTAGCGCATCCCTTTTCGAGCAGTTCATCAACGAGAGCCTCTGCATTGCGGATTATGCCGACTGAACATACAGCGTAAAGTCCCATTTTTGAGCGGACGAGGATAGGCTGCGGGTCTGTATCGCTGATACAGCCGATACACAGCTTGCCCTTCATTCTTACAACGTCATCCTCAAATTTGGTACGGAAAGGGGAATTCTCGATGCTATGGATATTTCTCTGAAATCCGCAGTCATCGGAATAAGATGTCATACCGCCTCGTCTTGTACCAAGATGTGAATGATAGTCAGTGCCGAAGAAAACGTCGGTCACGCAGTCATTTTTAGATGCTGCACCGAAAAATCCGCCCATACTATTATTCTCCCATCAGTCTCTTCATGATTTCCTGATATGCTTCTTCTACGCCGCCCATATCTCTGCGGAAACGGTCCTTATCCAGCTTTTCGTGAGTTGTGCTGTCCCAGAAACGGCAGGTATCAGGTGAGATCTCATCAGCAAGGATGATAGTACCGTCGGAAGTCTTACCGAATTCGATCTTGAAGTCGATGAGGTCGATGTTGAGACCCTTGAAGAACTTTACCATGAATTCGTTTACCTTGAAAGCATACTTGGCGATAGTGTCGAGGTCTTCCTTTGTAGCGATGCCGAGAGCGAGTGCATAGTAATCGTTGATGAAAGGATCGCCGAGGTCATCGTTCTTGTAGCTGTATTCGAGGATAGGACAGAGGAGCTGCTTGCCTTCTTCAACGCCCATTCTCTTTGAGAAGCTGCCTGCTGCAACGTTTCTGATGATAACTTCAAGAGGAACGATGGAAACCTTCTTTACGATAGTTTCACGGTCACTGATCTCCTCAACGAGATGAGTTGGAACGCCTTCCTTTTCGAGCATCTTGAACATGAAGTTTGTCATTCTGTTGTTGATAACGCCCTTACCTGCGATAGTACCCTTCTTTTCGCCGTTGAAAGCGGTAGCGTCATCCTTGTAGTCAACGATAACGAGATCGGGATCGTTAGTAGCGTAAACCTTCTTAGCCTTGCCCTCGTAGAGCTGTTCCTTCTTTTCGATGTTTTCCATTTTTAAATTCCTCCTGAGATATTAAAAATTGCGGTAAATAACCGTATATATGCAACTCCGCATCATTGCGGAAATTGTAATCTTATTCCTGTACGGGTAAAGGATCAATGACAGTCTTGCCGTCAGCACCCTTCAGTTCGATGATATTTCCATCACTTGAAGCAAGATAATTGACACCTGTTTCAGTATCAACGATAACTGTCAGGTGAACAAGTCCCACATATTCGTCATTCTTCTTGATAAAGCGTGGCTTTGGTTTTTCCTTTTTCTTTGGCTTTTCGTCATAGGTCTTTTCTTCACTTTTTCCGAACATGGTTTACTCCTTTCCGAGAAGCATATCAGCGGTTTCCTGCGGTGTATGTGCGATGAAGTCCGCACCTGCTTCGTTCAGTTCCTCTGTCGTGCCGTAGCCCCAGAGGATGCCGAGGCATTTCAGACCTGTTTTATGAGCGCCGATAACATCCTGTCGGCGGTCACCGATCATAAGCACACGGCTTTTATCGGTGATGCCTGCGTTTTCGAGAACGTAGTCAATAACCTCCCATTTTTCGTTGCGAGTGCCGCCAATGTCAGCACCGCCGATAATGGGAAAATAACGAGAAAGTCCGAACTTTTCAAGTATTCGCTTTGCGAACGTATCAGGCTTGCTTGTGGCTACATAAAGCTGTTTGCCGCCGTTTTTCAGACGCTCCAGCATTTCGTTTATGCCCTCATAGACACGATTCTCGAAAAGTCCGACAGTGCTGTATCTTTCACGGAATATCCTTACCGCTTCAAGGACTTCCTCCTCGTTCATTCCGCAGAATTCCGCAAAGGAATCATACAGCGGCGGGCCGAGAAAGCGGTTGATATCATCGGGTATCTCCCGTCCCATTGCGGTAAGAGCGTGTTTCATGCAGTTGATTATGCCCTCCTGAGAATCTGTAAGAGTTCCGTCGAGGTCAAAAAGAAGTATATCAAAATTTTTCAGTTCATTCATCATGTATCAAGTGAGATATCGTACCGGTCTTCGGTATCGCAGACAAGCCATTCAAGTCCACGGCAGACCTGTATTGAATGCTATGCCCTCCTCTGAAAGGAATTTTTCAGTGGCTTGTTTTCTTTTTTCGGGTGTCATACGATACCTCCATGTTTATTACAGTGCAGCGATCTGCTCCTGTAAAGCCTTGTCCTTAGCAATAACTCCGTCAGCCATTGCCTTCTTTTCAGCGGCGAGCTTTTCAGCGAGAGCCTCGTCTGATATCGCAAGCATCTGAACAGCCAGTACAGCGGCATTCTTAGCGCCGTCGATACCGACAGTAGCAACAGGAACTCCCGGAGGCATCATAACTGTTGCGAGAAGTGCATCAACACCTTCAAGTGCCTTTGACTTCATAGGGATTCCGATAACGGGGAGAGTTGTGTGACCTGCAACAACACCTGCAAGGTGAGCGGCCATGCCTGCGGCGCAGATGACAGCGCCGAATCCGTTCTCTCTTGCCTTTGAAGCGAATTCGCAGGCTTCGGCAGGAGTTCTGTGAGCGCTCATAACTCTGCACTCGAACTCTACGCCGTACTTTTTAAGCTCTGTAAGAGCAGACTTTACAACAGGGAAATCGCTGTCGCTTCCCATGATAACTGCAACTTTTTTAGACATTTTCATGTTCTCCTTTAATATATATTTTCTGTCGGCGGCGGGACAGTGGTATCGGGAACGGACGGCAATGCAGTACCGTCGGTATTTCCCGTGATATAGCCGCTTTCTGTATCTGAATTTTCACTTATGGACGGATGTTCCGGCTCAGGAGTGGGATATTCGGGAGCAGTCTCCCTGAATCCGCCTGAGATGGCTTTAAGTTCGCCTGCGGAGCTTCCGCTGAATTCAATGACAGCGGTATATTTTCCGTCCATGTGAGCGTTTTTATTGTTGTCATCGGTATAGACCAGATCGGTCTCGGCGGTGACGGAAACTGAAAAATGCGGTACATCGTCCTCGGAGCGTGTGGAGTAGAGGAATATATCGGGAACTCCTGTCAGCTTTCGGGACTTTATCCTTTCCTCATCTGGGAAAAGTGTGGTGAATACGGGATTTTCAGCAGTTTTTATATCGCTGAGATATTTTTCATCTCCGCTGAATGCGTATTCCAGATATTTTCCTGCGGCGGCTGTCATATCCTCGATCATTGGAACAGTCAGCTTTGAGAGCAGGAGCTTGCTTGTAATATCAAGTTCAAAGTCATGTTTTACGGCGCTTCCGTACAGCTTTGCATTCTTCATGGCTAAGCCCATTGGAGTGACGGTATACAGGAAAGATCCTTTATCGGTATGCAGTGTAAGAGTTTCTTCATCGTATTCGCAGTTTTTCCACGATCTTGTGAATAACGGTGAGAAATCTGCGGAGTAGAGGACGTAAGAGCCGTCAGTGTGCGAAACCGCCGTGTAAAAGCTGAATCCGTTTATCTGCTTTTTCTCGATGGAATCATAGATAAGCGGAACGATGACATTGCCTTCGTAGTCGATACAGCCGCAGAGCAGGCTTCCGTGAACGTGCTTTTTTGCAATGCAGAAAGAAGAATCCGTAAAGCTGAGATCGTCCCATTCGGGCGAAACTATCACTCTTTCACTGCTGTCGGCAACACCGTAAAGACCGTTGCTGTCCTGAAAGATCAGGTCGCCGTTGGAGTTCGTTCCGAGCTTTTGGGCGATAGCCGACTGTGCGCCGCCATCGTATACGTTCTTGTCCGTGTGGGAGTAGAAACGTGCAATTGCGGCGGCGAGAACGATGATAACAACGAAAAGTGCGGCAAACAGGAGCTTCATGTGCTTATTCAATTATACCGCACCTCCCGTGTTCACTTTTTGTCAGCCTCGGAAGCGGCTTCCTTTTTTCTGTTGAGGTATATCTCCTCGGTTTCCTTTGTGATATAAACAGGACGCTTCTTTGTTTCAAGATAGGTCTTGGAGAGATACTGACCGAGGATACCCGTGCTGAAAAGCTGTAATCCGCTGAAAAGGAATATCAGGCAGATAATTGTCGGATAGCCGTCGGGAGCGTCATTGAGTCCGAGAAGGCTCTTGATTATCGTTATAATAATGAGTACGAAAGCGATAGCGCAGGTGAGGATTCCAAGCATTGAAGCGACTGCAAGGGGAGCGGTCGAGAATGCCATGATGCCTTCGAGGGAGTATTTGAAAAGTCCCCAGAAAGACCATGAAGTCGTGCCTGCGGGTCTTTCAACGTTTTCGTATTCGATATAGCGTGTGTTGAAGCCTACCCAACTGAAAATTCCCTTTGAGAATCTGTTGTATTCGGTCATATCAAGGATGGCATCGACCATCTGTCTGGTCATGAAGCGGAAATCCTGAGCGCCGTCAACGATCTCGGTCTGGGAGATCTTGTTCATTATTTTATAGAACAGTCTTGCGAAAGCTGAGCGTATTTTTGATTCACCCTTACGGCTCACACGCCTTGTGGTAGCGCAGTCATACTCGCCGTTTCTGACATAGCTGTACATTTCAGGGAGAAAAGCAGGCGGATGCTGGAGATCGGCATCCATAACGACGATGAAGTCGCCCTTAGCGCCTTTCAGACCTGCGTACATACCTGATTCCTTGCCGAAATTACGGGAGAATGAGATGTATCTTACACGCTCGTCCTTTTCAGCGAGGGAGCGCAGGATATCGAGAGTTGTGTCTTTTGAACCGTCATTGATGAAAAGGTACTCGAACTGAAGTTCGGGATAAGTTGCCTGCATCTGAGCAGAGACCTTGGTTATCTCCTCATAGAACATGGGGAGTACCTCCTGTTCATTGTAGCACGGTACTACTACTGAAACAAGTTTCACATTATTCCTCCTTTAAGAAGCTGTGGTCTCATGAAATGAAACCAATACACTATTAATAATACAACAAATTCGCCAATAATGCAAGAGCAAAATGATGTTTTTCAGAATTTTCTCATATTTTATATTAATGGGCAGATTATTTGGGCGGTTATTAGTGATTAGTTCCTATTGCTCCCAAACTGACTCTTGAATTATCCTGCTTGTCCTGACAGCGAAATACTGCGCTGCAATATTTCTTCAAGAGTTAATTGGCGGAGCAATACTTTACGGGAGCGGATGACGGAGATCTGATGTGGCGGTTTATTAAATGTGTAATTACAAAGGAATGCCATAAATATAACTATTCTAATCAACAAGTTTTACAGCGAAAGTTAAACTCGTTTATTGATTTGGTTTGCGAACCTGCTTCTGTTCGTTCGTATAGATAAACTTGTTAATAAGCATAATTAATTTAACATTAATTGTAAAATAGATAAATAACTTCTTACTAAAAACTATCCGCATTCTTGTGGAGGAATTGACAAAAAAATCAATAACGATTTGTTATTTTTACCGAAAATTTTAAAATGGGTATAATTTGTAGGGGTAATTTTAAAGAAAGTGTTGATTTTTTTTGAAAAATCATGTATAATATAAGCGTATAGTTATCGCATATAAAATTGCACCGTCAGGAACTCTCATTATACGTATCTGCGTGTAATACTGCGGCAATGATGATGCGACCGTGAAAATCGGCTTTCCGCTGCCGTAAAGCGGAAGTGCGGCTCTTGCCGCAGTTGGGAGAGGATTATGGATATCACACTGGTAACTGCTTCAAACAGCAAGGAAGTACATGGTACTGACAACGACAAGAAAACAGGATGCGGTATCAATCTGCTCAGAGGTGAGAATATCACCGTTTACCGCAGGATCGGACAGATGAAAGATCTTAAGGAAATTACCTGTGAAAAGTGCAAGGCTAACCTTGCAAAGAAAATGATAAAGGCCGACAAGAAGGAAATGTCAAGAATGCTCAAGGAAGAAAAGCAGCGTGCTAAAATGGGCATGGGCGACGAGGGCATCGTTCCGCTCGGCAATACTACCGCAAAGATCACACGTGCCCCACAGACTTATAATTCACCTGCACCTCAGCCAAGTGCCGCTCCTGTAAATAATTACAACAGCGCACCTTCCGCTCCGAGTGCCCCTGCACCTTCTGCACCTCCTCAGAATACTATCCCCGGTACAGGTGTTGCTATCGATGACAGCCTCGCAGCTTTCGCTATCAACAAGCCTGTTGCTGAGGAACAGCCTGAGCCGCAGGCAGCTCCGCAGGACGATTTCATGACACAGTTCGCTGTACAGAAGCCTGCCGCTGAAGAACAGCCTGCTGCACCTGCACAGGATGACTTCCTCGCACAGTTTGCTGTTCCTACTGCCGAACAGCCTGTACAGAACAGCTTCGATACATATCAGCCTGAGCCGACACCTGCCGCTCCTCCTGTTATCGACAATGTTGACGATATACTCTCTATGTTCTCGGTTGACAACGTAGCTTCTCAGGGTGTACCGTCTGCCAATACAAATCCATACGGCGCTGCTCCTGCTCAGCCTGCCTATGGTGCTATCCCTGCACAGCCCGTTTACAGCACCCCTCAGCCTGCTTACGGAACAGCTCCCGCACAGCCTGTTTACGGCACTCCTCAGCCGGCTTACGGTACCGCACCGTCACAGCCTGCAATGAGCGGAATGAACGAATGGGATACAGTTTCAAATAACCTGTACGGCGCTGATGTTCAGCAGCCTGCCGCTTCTGTTCTCGATGACCTTTCAGTTCCTTCTCAGCCTTACTACGGCGAGACTGCAACTCAGGACATTCCTGCATTTGACGATCTTTCTGCTCCTGTTCAGAATGATTACGATACAGCTCCTGCTTTTGACGATATCTCTGCTGAGATCCCGGGTCTGAGCGATCTTTCACCTGCTCAGCCTGCTTTCGACGATCTCCAGAGCCTCGACGCTTTCGGTTCTGCTCCTGCCGAGCCTGTAAGCCTTGCTAAGGATGATGTTTATTCTGCTCCTGTTGCACCTGCACCTCAGGCAGCTCCTGTTCAGGCAGCTCCTCAGATAATCTCCGTTCCTCAGCTTGCAGGTTACGATCAGAGCGGTCAGCCTGTTTATAATTACGTTCAGATGCAGATGACAGGCATCGATCCTAACGGTCAGCCTATCTTCACTCCTGTAAGCAATCAGCAGCAGACTGCTCCTGTTCAGGCTGCTCCTGCACCACAGGCTGCACCTCCTCGTCCGCTTGCTAATTTCGATGCTCCAAAGGCTAATGTTTCAAAGATAGCTGTAAATCCACACGCAAAGCAGACTTCACAGGCATTTATCAAGGCTATCGCAAGTTCAAAGGAATACGCAGACAAGAACCTTATCGATACACAGGGTCTTGTTGCAAATACACCTATCCTTTCTTCAATTGAAGATGTTCTCTCCACTATGGGTGACGATTCCGCTAAACAGCAGATGCTCGCAAAGCAGGAAAAGGCTCAGCAGGAAAAGAACTTCACAGGCTTTAATGAGTACAAAGGACCGGGTGCTTCAAATAACCGCAGACCTGTTCCTCCGCAGTTCAGAAACACTCCTTCTCAGCAGCAGCAGAAAGACCCACGCATGATGACTAAGTCCGAGCTGAAGGCTTATAAGAAGCAGGAGAAGATCGAGGCTAAGTTCAAGAAGGAAATGGCTAAGAGAGGCGGATTTTAATAATATCAGCTAAGTGATAAAACGGTTCGGAAACGGTGCTTCATGCCGTTTTCGAGCCGTTATCAGTATCGTGCTGAGAATGTGCGGTACAAAATATATATAGCACTGTATATGAAATGAGGAAAACATAAATGGCAAATGAAAAAATACTTGAAGAACTCAGAAGCAAACTCGGCGATTCACAGGAGGAAAATGCCGCTTTCCTGAAAAAAGAGACAGAGCGTTTCATCAAGGAAGGCAACGCTGAGGGCATTGAAGCCGCAGGTATACTTATACTTGAAAATATGCCCGATTCCCAGAAAGCAGAGATCGAGAGACTGACTACCATCGACGGCAAGAACCTCGATGAGGTCTACAAAGAAATAGCCGCTCTCATCAGAGAGAAGAAATTCGTCGAAGCTAAGCCTATCGCTGAGAAACTCTACAAGAAAATAATCACCGATTATCAGAACACCGATAAGGCAAGATTCGTTTCGCTGAGAAATCCTTTCGAGGATAATTTCTATCAGCTTAAATTCAAGCCTGAACAGACCCTTAACCGTACTCCTTTCGATTTTTCGGAGTATATTACAGCTTATGCGTTCCTGCTTCTGGAAACAGGTTCGCCTCTGGATGCACTCCCTGTTCTTGAAAAGGCTATCGAGTACAACCCTGTTGACTGCGGCCCTTACTTCGAGATGGCTGAGGCATACAAACTGCTGAAAAACAAGCGTCAGGTCATCGAGACTACTAAAAAGACCCTTGAAATTGCGTCATCTCCTGTGGCTATCGCAAGATGTTACGCTAATATCGGCTATACTCTGGTGGATATGGGCGAATTCGACGATGCCGTCTGCTTCTATACAGCAAGCGTTATGTATGCCCCTGATCCGATGATCCCACTGGAAATGCAGAATATCGCTAACCGTACAAATAAGCCTATCCGTCACCCTGAACGTGAAAAGGTCATTGAAACTATGAAAAAGTACGGCATTGAATACGGCGTAAATACCGATGTTCTGTCAGTCTGCGCTCAGCTTGCGGTTCATTACCTCGGCGAGAAAGACATCCCTAATGCTTTGCAGGCGTTGAAGATGACTTATAATCTCACCCGTGACGAGAAGATCAAGGAAATGATCCTCAAGTATGATCCGAACGCCGAGAGACTTGTTCCCGATCAGAAGCCTGTTTCCGAGAACGGCAAGCCTAATATCACTCAGACTGTCAATGAGGATAAGTAATAGGATCACGGTAACGACATTTATTTTTAAAAAATAAAAAAAAGCGCCGCAGGCGCACGTTCTGGGGTCAAGG
>JAEDMD010000176.1 GCA_016303195.1 Oscillospiraceae bacterium
GGACAGCGTCCCCCTGAAAAAGCAGTAAAGCAAGCGCAGCGATGCTTTACGGACGCTTCACAATAACTATGTTTTACCACAAAAAGAAAATGCTTTTGTCTTGTAGCCGTTCCATTTTTTATTGAAATTTTTGTGTATGTATGTTATAATATTTGCTATGGAGGAATTTTTATGTTTATCATTTTTATTATCATAGCAATTATAATTCTTATGGGCGGTATTGTTGCCTTTGACAGTTCAAGGTCAAAAAACAGCATTGAACGCTTTCTGAACAGCAGTTATGGAAATGTACATGAAAATCTTGAAGAAAGATATGAACGAATCGACGAGGCGGCGAGGCTTTACATACACGATACGAAAGATGTTCCCGAAACCGATCTTATTGACGATATAACATGGGATGATCTGGGAATGGATGAAATATTCGTATCCGCCGATCATACAGATTCTTTTGCAGGGGCGCAGTATTTGTATTCCGTGATGCGCCGTCTTGATGCGGATGAAAAAGCACTTGCGGAACATGACAGGCGAGCGGATTTTTTCGATAAAAATGATGAAAAGCGCATGAAAGTCCGCAAGGCTATCTATTCAATAGGGCAGTCATATTCGGGATTCCGTCTTGTGGAAAATCTGGAGGAGATCGGCAGTAAACATCTGAAATACCGACGGATATTCCCACTGCTTGGTCTGCTCCTTCTTATCATAGCCGCAGCCGCAGTAATAACAAGAGATCCGATAGTGATGTTTATTGCAATAATTTTGCTTACGGTGAATCTGATCGTCCACACATTTGCAAAGAATTCAGTTGACAAGTCTCTGCAAACCATTTTCAATGCCGCCGCAGTAGTCAGCACCGCAAAGCAGATATCGGAGGAAGTTCCCGAATTCAGCGAGGACGTAAAGCCTGATATCGAGAAAATGTCTGTGATGCTGAACCGTTCAAGATATCTGATACTGGAGAAGAATGCGGAAATAACGAAAAACACGGTCATGAATCTGCTGTTTTTCATTCTCAATATATTTATGACAGACTTGTTTTTTTATGACATCCTTATAGATGAGATAGAGCGCAGAAAGGCGGAAATGCTGAGATTGTACCGTTTCACGGGAAGTATCGACTATGACATATCGCTTGCTTCTTATCGCAGATATATAGGGGATCATTGCATACCTGAATTTACAGATCAGCCTGAGGTGAGGCTGAAAGGTGTCTGCCATCCTATGATAAAGGATGCGGTGCGGAACGATTTCAGTTACAGCCGAAGCACCATAATCACAGGCTCGAATGCATCGGGAAAATCCACTTTCATCAAATCCGTTGCCCTTGCGCTTATTCTTGGTCAGACGCTTCATACCTGCCATGCGGAGAGCGCAGTCCTGCCCAGATGCGGAGTTATGACTTCAATGGCGGTGCGTGACGATATCCATTCGGGCGAAAGCTACTATATCCGTGAGATACGCTATCTGAAGCGAATGGTCGAGCTTTGTAAAAATGGAAAGCTATTGTTTCTTGCAGTGGATGAGATACTGCGTGGAACGAATACCCGTGAAAGAATAGCCGCATCAAAGGCTGTTATGGAATATTTTTCAAAGCAGAACTGTATGTTCATCGTGGCAACACATGATATGGAGCTTGCGGAATATTTCAGAGACAGGTGCGATAATTGTCATTTTTCGGAAAAAGTCGGCGACGGTGATGTGGTATTTGATTATAAACTGCACGAGGGTATCAGCACAACGAGCAATGCGATAAGATTATTGGGAGCGATGGGATTCCCCGACACCATCGTTGAAACAGCGAAGAAATATACAGAATAAAATCAACCGAAAAAATCCCCCACGGACTTTTCACAAAGCCTGTGGGGGATAGTTCATTTATATTCTGCATTTTGCCGAGAGGGGGAGGAACAAAATGCATTTAATTTCAAAACTTCCGTGGTATATTTTACCAGGGCTGACCGGGCTGTCTGCCTCCGGGGCCGCCCATTCCGCCGCTTGATGATGCGGCTGTTATCTGAGTTGCACCTGATACAGTACCGCCGATAGTAACAGCGTACTTGTCAGACTGTGCATTGACTGTTGTGCCGCCTGAAACTGTACCGCCTGAATGTGCAGTGCAGTTTGTGCAGTTCTGACCAGCATTTCCGCTTGCACCGATGAATGAAGCGATAACATTTCCCGAACCGTCAACGAAAGTATATCTCTGTGACAGATTTGTATTGCCTGCTGTCATTGTGATAACGCTTCCGCCCTTGTAGTTGATGTTATTTCCGTTGTCACCGCAGTCAAGAGGTTCTTGTCCGTTAGCGTATACATAGCCGCCGTTGAAGTTTATATCGCCGTTTGAGTCGAATGCGTCATGGTCGCCGTTAGCGGAATTTACAACAGCAAGACCGCCGTTGATATTGAGTGTGCCCGTAGAAGTGGACATCATTCCGCCGTGGCCGAAATTGTTCTCGGTTGTTGTGTCAAGCGCACCGCCTGCGGCATTGTAGCCGTCATCGCCTGAGATTATGTAGACCGTACCGCTGTTCTGATTGATAGTCACGCCCTCAATGCCTTCATAGCATTTGGAAATGAATATCTGTACATCGTCGAATGTATTTGCGGCAGTTTTGCCGATATTAAGCTCATGGTCTGAGTGGAAACCGTCGTCAGCGCTTGCAATTGTGAAAGTTCCGCCGTAGATGTTCATATTTCCGCCGCAGTGGAGAGAATCGTCAGAGGAATCGATCGTGATGTTACCGCCGTTGATGTCGATATTGCCGACACTCTGCCATGTTGTGCCTGCTTCATCATAAAGACCGACAGCCTTGATTCCCTTAGCGGAGATATCAGTCTTGTTAGCGTTGCCGTCCATGCCGAAACCTCCGCCGAATCCGCCTGTGTTTCCGCCTGCTGTTCCTGTGAAGCCTGAACCCTCGTAAGTCTTGATATTCAGGTCACCGCCGTTCATTACGAAGAACTGTTCTGCTGAGATACCGTCAGCGTATGAATCAACATCGACAGTACCGCCGTTGATAGTAACTATACCAACCTGCTTTGCAGTTGAGGAAGCCTCTGTTGAAGTTGCCTTGATGCCGTCGCCGCCTTCGGTCTTTACCTTAACGGAAAGGTTTGAATAGTCAACCTCAGTGCCGTCAGATGAAGTATTGCCGATAGTAACGCTGTCCTTGCCACGGATTCCGTCATCCTTAGCGTTTACGATGAGGTTGCCGTTGTATATCTTTACATCGTCCTTGCCGACGATCGCATCAGCCGCATTGCCGTTTACAGTGAGAGTTCCCTTGCCCTTGAACTTGATATCGTCCTTTGAGTAGATAGCGCCTGTGTCGCTGTCAGCATTTGTGTAGCTTGTACCGTCGGAGATAGTATTCTCTGTGCCGTTCTTTGCGGAGATGACTACTTCATCGCCGATGGAAGCCACGTATATAGGTGAATCGGTGGTGTTTGTAAGGTTCATGCCTGCCAGTGAAAGTTCAACAACACCGTCGGGATAAGCGGTCTTGTCAACATCAACAACTATCTGACCGCCTGTCATTTCGCCTGTTACAGTGAATGTTCCGGGCTGTTTGATGGTGCATACATTATTTGCAACAGTTGCCGTTTCTGCGCCTGCATTTGTAGCCATTGCAGAGCCGAGAGTGATAGTGTAGCCGTCAGTTGTTGTGTCAGTTGCAGGCTGTTCGGGTGTTTCTGTTGACGGAGGAGTAATGGTACTGCCTGACGGGTCAACGTTGTTGAATACAGTCACAAGGCCAAGCTGGAACTGTATCTGACTGCCGTCAGTATGAGTAACAGGAGTGCTTGTGGAAGCATTAATGAATTCGCATGACTTAGCACCGTTTATAGACTTATCGCTTATAAGCACATACTTGTACTTCTTTGTGAACTCGATGCCTGTTGTGTTGTTTGGAACGATAGCGTTAGCTTTCTTCCATGTGCCGTCCTTTTCATTTGTAGTATCGTCGATGCAGTTGAGAAGAACTGTAGTCTGTGTAGTACCTGTCAGGAGCTTTTCATCGACCTGATTATCGGTAGCAGTTGCGTAAACATTTCCGCCTGTGATATTGACTGCCGTAACAGCCGTAAGTCCACGGTCGCCGCCTGCGATAAGAGTACCGCCGCTTATATCGATGGTAGTTTCAGCCTGTACAGCGTCATTGCCTGCCTTGATGGAGATATTGCCGTCTTCAACTGCAACAGCGCCCTTTGAGGACTTGATACCGTCGCCCTCAGCGTTAACAGTAACAGTGCCGCCCTTTACAGTAACGGACTTCTTGCCCTTGACAGCGTCGGTCTTGTCGGTAGCATTGAGAGTTGTAACGTTAAGGACACCGCCTGTGATCTTGATATCGTTGTTGCAGAAGATACCGTCCTGAGTATTGGCAGTAACATCAAGAGTACCTGTGCCCTTGTCTCCGCCCTTGATGGTGAGATCGTCCTTAGCTTCGATAACAGCCGCACCGAGATAGTCGCCTGCGTAAGCTGTATCGCCGTCTGAGACAGTATTCTTTGAACCGTCAACGAGGTTGATGGAAGTATTCTCAGCGTTTGTCACGAGGATAGCAGGAGCGCTCTTGCCTGTGATATTTACACCGTTGAGGAACAGCTTGACAGTTTCAGCATCAGCAGTTTCATCGGGGATGTTTACATTGATCTGACCGTCATCAAGAGTACCGTCGATCATGTATGTACCTGAGTGGCTGATAGTAACGGTTGTTCCGCTGACTGTGGCAT
>JAEDMD010000177.1 GCA_016303195.1 Oscillospiraceae bacterium
TTTTTATTTGTTGCACTTCATATTATAATCTACCGTGATCCCTTTGGAAACCCAGCGTGCGCCTTCGGCGCTTTTTTATATTGTTTTTATTCCGCACTCAAACTTCGGCATCAGTCTCAGCTTATGCAGATTGTTCCTGTGCATACGGTCTATCTTTTCCTTTATCTCAGGTACTTCACTCAGATCGCTCAAGCCACGGATATATGTATCAAGCATTGCATATGTGAATCCCAGATTCTCCTCATCAGTCTTACCGCAAAGTCCGTCTATGGGCACTTTATGAACAAGTTCCTTCGGCAGTCCAAGATAATCGCCTATCTGCAAAACTTCCGTAACTGTCAGGTCTGAAAGCGGTGAGAAATCACCTGCCGCATCGCCGAATTTTGTGGAATATCCCACCCAGTCCTCGGAAAGATTGCAGGTATTCACAACTCTGCCGCCTACGCAAGCCGCAACTGCATAAAGGGTCGTCATTCTGATACGTGCAGGAGTGTTGACGATCGCCTGATTTGTCGGCTCGATGTGCTTTTTCAGTTCGCCCATGAATGAGCTTACAGTGTCGCCGATATTGATAGTATAGTTCTTGATGCCCAGTGTGTTGACGAGAAGTCGGCTGCAATCAATATCAGCCTGCTCGCCCTGCGGCATGAGAACGCCGATAACTCTGTCCTTGCCCAGTGCCTTAACACATACAGCGGCAGCAACTGAACTGTCCTTACCGCCCGAAATGCCGATAACAGCTTTGGTTTCGGGGGAGGCGTTCTCCTTGAAGTATTCCTGTACCCATTTGATGAGTTCAGCGGCAGTTTTTTCTGTGTTGAATGAATAGCTCATACTAATTCTCCTTTACATGATCCGTTATGTTTCAGTTCATCCTCATAGTCGCAGGCGGCGACGGTGTGGATGTTGTTAATTCGCATGATATGCAGTATCTCATCTGTCAGTTCAGCATATCTCCCGTTTATTTCAAGGTCAGCAATGGCAGGATATCCAAGAAAGCTGTCTGCTCCCTGCTCCTTGTTTGCAATGATATGTATGTCAAATTCTCCGAATGAATGGTCATTCCGCAGGCTGTGACAGTTTCCGAAGCGGTTTTTCAGTATAGTCAGTATCTTCTCCCTGTCATCGCAGTTAATGAATAGTTTGCAGTACATATTCGCTCACATCAGCTTCATCAGCTTGCAGTTTTCGATGCCCTGACTCCAGAATTTTTCAATTGGAAGTCCCATTACCTGACAGACGATACTGGAATTCATAGCGCCGTGACCGATGATAAGAACGTCCTTGCCTTCATTCACCAGCGGTTTTGCGGTATTCTCCAGAAAATCTCCCGTTCTTGCGAAAAGCTCATCGAAGCTCTCAGCTCCCTCAACGGGAGTTGTATATTTTTCAGGTTCAAGGAACATGACTTTGATAGGGCAGTCAGGGATCTCAAAGCAATTGGCAGTACCCTCATATTTGCCGAAGCACATTTCCAGAAGCCTTTCATCCGTGATTATCGGGATATCCCTGTCTTTCAGGAATATTTCGGCAGTTTCTCTTGCTCTGACAAGAGGGGAGCAGTAGCAGACATCGAAATGAACGTCATTGTAGAGTTCTCTCGCTTCCTCAGCCATTTTTCTGCCGTCGTCATTCAGCGGAATATCGGTGCGTCCCTGTAATTTATGAAGTATATTCCAGTCGGTCTTGCCGTGTCTCATGATGTATAGCATAATTTTACCTCGCATTTTTATTTACAGGTATATTATACATCATTTCATTTTTTCGGTCAAGTGATATGCATTTACTTTTTTGCGTTAAATCATAGATATTGAGAAACGTCCGTAAAGCCTCGCTGCGCTTGCTTTACTGCTTTTTCAGGGGGACGCTGTCCCCCTCATTCACCCCCTGCAAGGGAGATAACATCCCCCTTGACCCCAGAACGTGCGCCTGCGGCGCTTTTTTATATTTTTTAAAAATGCCGTGATTTACTTATTAAGATAGTTTCTTATATCGCTTATTGTGTAGTCACGAAGCAGTCTGCTGTCTCTGAAAACAGGTTCAAGCAGGTTTCCGTCAGGGATATTACTCCTGAGATAGCCGTCCTTGTATGCAAGTTCGCCGTTTTCATCATGGTAAACATAGCACAGACCTTTCTGGCTCTTTTTGAAGCCGCCCTCTTTCGGATTCTTGAATACAGGCAGTTCCTTTCCGCCTATTTCCACATAGCAGGCCTTTATAGCGCATCCGAAAGTATCTCTTGTGAATGGAAGAAGTCTGCCTTCCTCCTCGATGCAGTGCATTGAGAAAGAACCTACACCGAGAGTAACATTTGAGCAGGCAAAGCCGTTTTTCGTCAGTATCTCATATATTTCCTCACAGCGCTGAACTGTAATGCTGTCGCCGTAGATAGCCTTTACGTGTGGGTCAAGGACTTTATAGCCCTTGCTGTTTATCGTTCCGCCGAACTGCTCCCACAGCTTGAAAACAGTTTTTGTAACAACTTCAACGCAGTCGCCTGAATCGCCACGCATGAGCATACAGCCGTTGTGAGCCATGATTTCATCATGTATCTGCGGAAGAATATTGTCAATGACATTCCAGTAGTCGTAAGAATCAAGCACAGCAGAAAAGCTGGTATTCGGATAAAGCTCGGTCAGCAGTCGGCGGAGGAATGTAACTTCGTCGCCGTCAACAGCGTAGTTTGAACACATTACAAAATGCTCCGTAGAAACTGCACCATAAGCAACAGGCTCTTTTGTGCAGTCGCAGTTGAACATTTTCTCAAGATAGGGGATAGCGGGTACAGTTGCCGTATTCACGAAAGACATACACCAGCCTGCGGCGGCTTTCAGAGCGGCATCAAGGCAGGCATCTCCACGGAAATCGAAAGAACCCAGAGCCTTTTCACGTGGGATATCGTCATCACAGGTCAGGTCATAGTATTTATTGACGATATCACGGTAAGTTGCGCCGACAGTTGCGGTTATCTGCGGATACCATATCTCAGCGCTGATAAGGCTTTCAAGCGCCTGCGGAAGCCATGCAAAGTCGGGGTGAGTGTTGCATATTCCGAAAACAGGAACGTGTATCGGCACTTTCTCGCCCTCAGGGAGAGCTGTTATCTCGACAGGAAGATAGCCGAGGTCATGGAGCTTGCGTATCTTTTCGGAATTGTATATGCCCTTGCCGAGAGTATTGTCGAGAACACGCTCGAATTCCTCCACAACTTCATTCACGGGGCGTTCAAAGAAGTATGTATTGAAATAGTCGATGAGATAAGTCTTGATGAACATTTGCAGACCGAAGTTAACGACCTTGTTCCAGCGCTTTACACGGCTCATACGGGGAGTGTAGTAAGACATGGAGAAAGTCATTTCGGGGTTGAGCATATCGCTGTGAACGGTCTTGTAGAAATCACACATGAGCATTGGGCTGATATAATTTAACATAAGTCTTCCTCCTTGAAGCAGTTTAATATATGAAGTTTCGGGTATTTGGCAGTATCAAGAGTACACAGTGAATTTGTCGTGTAAATGCCTTTGATAAGGTCGCCCTTGAAAAGTTCTCCATTTGCAATGGAATTCTCGGTGTGAGTGAAGTAAACGCTGATATCTCCGCATCCAAGCTCTTTCAGTTTAAGAGCGGCATGGTATACAGTACCGCCGTATGAGCAGATATCATCAATGATAAAGACATTGCGGCCTTTCGGGTCAGCGCCGTGGATGTCGTATCCCTGTATCTTGCCTGTTTTCCAGTCACGTTTTTTTATGCCGAATCCCACATTATCATAATGAGGGATGAAAGCGGAATAGCGTTTACAGCTTCCCTCATCGGGGAAGAATATCAGGTCATTGCTCTTGCTTATTCCTGCCGTTTCCATAGCCTGACGGATGTAATTTTCGGGAGTTTTTACACTGATACGGTCGATTAGCGCTTCTCCGACGGAAGAATGGACATCGAGGACTTCCACACGGTCAAAACCGAGAGAATTGATGATATCGCAGAACCATTTCAGCGTGAATACTTCAGTGCTGTCCTTTACTCTGTCCATACGTGCATTCGGCAGATACGGCATAACAAGGTCAATATTGGTGTATCCGTGGTTTTTCAGGTGCCTGGTTATATACATAAGCTGTATGAGTTCGGTTTCGTTTTCGTATTTCCAGATGATCTTCCACGGTGAAGTTCCTTCGGGGAGATAGAGGTCTATTTTGAAAGTACCGTCGGGATAGTTTATAACTTTCGGTAAAACTTCCGATTTATTGCAAATTATCTTTATCATATTCCATCCTTCTTCCTTTGTCTGAAACTCAGATTATCTCCATCTGGCACATTTTCATAGCTTCCAGAGCGTTATTGTGAGTATCGGGAGTAACACCTGCACAGCAGTCAGCGATTATCCTGATCGGCACTTCGGGGAAAGCGGCTTTGAGTATCATAGCATTGCTGATAACGCATATATCTGTGCAGACACCCACAAGCTGTATCTCCTCGATATTCTCATCCCTGCCGACAGCAAACGGGAGATCAACAGCGCCGAAAGTGATCTTTTCCAGCTTGATGCAGTTCTCGCCGAGGGCATTTTCAACGGCATCCTCCAGCATCCAGCCATCAGTTCCTCTTATGCAGTGAGGAACGGGGAGCTTTTTGCCTTCCTGAGTGTTCATGTAATCCTCATTGTGAGTATCAAGTGTAGCGATGAGTTTGCC
>JAEDMD010000178.1 GCA_016303195.1 Oscillospiraceae bacterium
CATCCCCCTTGACCCCAGAACGTGCGCCTGCGGCGCTTTTTTATATTTTTTAAAGTAAATGCTGATGCCGTGTTTAAGTGCTTGTTCCATATTGACACCGCTCATAAAATATGGTATAATTTACATATATCGGTATATTAAATATTGATAATTTACGAACAAATATTACAAAAATATTTGTTTTTCACTGCTTCGTTTATTGATTTATCCTATTATTCACCATCGGAGCAGTGTCAGGAGGTGTTGTTGTGTTTACGTGGAATTTCCAATATATATCCAAAGCCAGACTCGCTGAAGCATTCAATCAGCTTATGCTCGACCCACGAAAAGGAGACATTCTTGTTCGTATCCATACTGCTATACATCTTGAAGAAGAAGCTGTCGATCTTGCAGGTTTCATATCTCACCTCGTCCCTGAAGCACATATTTTCGGCACAAGCACATCCGCTGTCATAAGCTGGGGCAAAATATCCCAGAATCAGTGCGTTGTTTCCGTGACCCAGATGTCGGGCGGAACTGTGAAAACCGCCCTGCTCCCCACTTTTGATGATAACGATATGCCCATAGCTCCCGACGTTCTTTGCGAAAATATCAGAAATGCTGTTGTATCTGATGATACAAAGCTCCTGCTGACCTTCCTAACACGCCGATATCACGATGTTTTCAGCCTCGTTGACAAGTGCAATGACTATTTCCCCGATGTACAGATGATAGGCGGACTTGCCAACACTTCCGATATCAGCCTGAAAGAATTCCTCGCTTCGGGATTCGTATTCAACGAAAAGGGTTGGTCTAACAAGGGTATACTCCTTGCGGCGATAGGCGGTGACAGGGTCGAAAGCTGTACCTCCTATGCTTCGGGTGTTCAGGTCATCGGCAGAGAATTTGTCGTTACAGATACCGCAGGCAAGTGCATACTCACAATTGACGGAAAGGATGCCGCAGAGCAATACGTCAGCGGTGTAGGCGATAATCTCAGAAAAAGAAGCGAGCTTGCAAATCTTTTCCCATACGTCTATTCCAATAATATGAATATGCCCATCCATGTCAGCTTCACCGAAGGAAAAAGCATACGTGACATTCTTTCCGACAGCCATTATGCTATAAGAGCCGTAACGGCTTCCCATCCCGACCTTGATATGGATTCTCCCCATGCCCTCATTACAGCAAACCACAACGTAAATGTGGGAATGAAGCTGAAAAGAGCCTTTATCTATGACAAGAAGATAATCGCCGATAACTACGCCCTGTTCAGACGTATAGAGAATTTTGAAAAGGCTGAGACGATTTTCGGCTACAACTGCGTCGCACGTTCGGCAATTTACTCAAACTGCGTAAAATGAGAGCTTTCCGCCTACGAGAACACCAATATATGCGGATGTCTGACCGAGGGCGAGATAACCTGCGTAAACGGCAGAAATACCTTCACCAACTGCACTTTCGTTGTATCCGTTATCGGCGAAGAACCTGCAACTCAGGAATATAATCCCTTTGCTTTCACCTATACGGACAGTCTCGTTGACGATAACCGTGAGCTTATCAATTACCTCTACGAGATCGAGGAACAGCTTTCTCAAAGCGAACAGGCATCCGAGACACTGAGAGAATTCGTCCGTGACTGCGAGCTGAAACTTCTCCACAATGACGATGATATCCCCAATGCCGCCGCTATGAACATGGACATCAAGCTGAAAGGCTATGACAGGATATGCATGATAAATGTATTCGATATCACCAGCATGGAGACGGTTTTCACCAAGCACATGATAAACCTCACATACAGGAATTATATCACTAACTGCGTGAAGTTCGCAAAGAACCACAACTACAACATCTACCTCATCGACAAGTGGCACGTAGCTATCGGTGCGCCCTCCTACATGGTCGCACTCAGCGAATTCGTCAGCGATATGGAAACTCTCCAGCACATCCTCTTTGAAGCAACTGAGGAATATATCGCCATCGTACCGATGTTCTGCGTTATTGATGACTGCACCGTTGACAATGTAAGTCAGGTCTACTACTCCGCACGTGTGGAGATGATGCAGAAGAATATCCAGTTCTATGTCCGTGACGCAAAATACGGACAGCTTGACGAGGAAAGCATACGTGAGCGCTACCACATGGTAAACGTCATAAACTACGCTATTTCCCATAATAAAGTCATCCCCTACTATCAGGGAATATATGACAACGAGAAAAAACACATCCACCACTATGAATCCCTCATGCGCCTTGAAGACGAGAACGGCAGGATATACTATCCGGGCAGTTTCCTTGATGTTGCCCGTTCCTACGGACTTCTCTACGATTCCCTCTCATCCCTCATGATACATAAGGTGTTCGAGCGTTTCAGACTTATTGAGGATACCAGCGTAAGCCTTAACCTCAGTATCAGGGATATCAAGAACCGTGACCTTGTAGAGTATATATTCGAGTTCCTCTCAACAGCAAGACATCCCGAAAATTTCGTGTTCGAGATACTGGAGAACGAGGATATCGACAATTATGACGAACTTATCGCCTTCGTTGACAGAATACACGACTTAGGTGCGCTCATATCCATAGATGACTTCGGAAGCGGATTCTCAAACCTTATACACATAGCCAATATCCATTCGGACTATCTGAAAATAGACGGTTCTATCGTAAAACGGTGCTGTGATGACAAGGAGTCCGAGAATCTTATCGCCCTTATCTCAAACTGGAGGAAGCTCATCGGCAGGGATATCCGTATCATTGCGGAATTTGTCGAGAATGAATCCATACAGATGAAGCTCCTCGATTACAAGATCGACTTCTCACAGGGCTATCTTTTCTCAAAGCCAAGCCCCGACCTGAATATATGAGGTGATGGAACTTTGATGAATAAAAATTCAAAACCACGTATCATAGGCATAGTCCTTGAAGATATCTTCAAGGATTTCTCAAAAGAACTTATACACAGCGTGAACAATGCCATCCCTGAGGACAGCAATATCCGAACAATAATCATCGCAGGCAAATACATAAAAGCCAATTCCGATTCGCCTGCCATAGTTTCATACAGTACAGTCTACAACTCCATTTTCCGCTTCGACGAGCTTTGCGATATCGACGGACTGATAATCCATCTCGGAAGTATGAGCAACCGCAAGAAGAAAGTCATACGCACAGGCTATTCCGAGAAATTCCGAAGCATACCGAAAGTTTTCATCGCCTCGGATATCGAGGGCGAGACTGTCATAAACTACGACAATGAGCTTGGCATACGTGAAGCCATCGACTGCCTTGTAAATGTCAACGGTCTGACAAAGCTGTGTATGCTCGGAGGCAGAGATGACAACATCGACGCAAGGGCGAGAAAGCAGATATTCTTCCGCTGTCTGGAGGAATACGGACTGGAGTTCTCGGAGGATAATTACGAAAAGACCGATATGTCCGACCAGTGCTATCCTGCGGCAAACAGGCTTCTCGAACGGAATCCCGGAGTGCAGGCGGTATTCTGCGTTAATGATTCCGTGGCAAAACCGCTGTATGAGGCGCTCCATGCCCGTGGCCTCGAACCCGGCAGGGATGTTCTTGTGTTCGGTTTCGACAATACAAAGATGGCAGGCGAAATGATACCGCCGCTCAGTTCCATCGGTGCAGGAAACAGTTCCCTCGGCAAGAAAGCGCTGGAAGTCCTGCTGTGCAAGCTGGACAAAAAGGAAGTTGCCTCCGAATCCGTCCCCACAAGGCTTTACGGCAGAGAATCATTCAGCTATGATATGTATGATTATACCACACTGGAAATGCTCCATATCAGCCATTCGTTCATATACAGGATGTTCGATGACTGCTTTTACAGATACAAGACTGAATCATTCAAGCGTGAACAGGTAGACCTGAGAAGACTATTCTTCGAGTTCATATCGAGGATGCTCAAAGCCATGAAAAACCGCTACATGAGTACAGAGAATTTCGATACCATCGGCAGGATGATAGACGTATTCTTTGAAAAGGGAGCGATGGAATATACCGATGCGATCAAGCTGGTGAAGTGCATTGAGAAACTCCAGATGAGCATGAACCTCCAGCAGAAATCCCCTGCGGCGAATATCATGGTGAACAGGCTTTTCCAGCGAATGAAAGACCGAGCCATCTATGCCCTTTCGGAACAGAGAGCGAATGCCAACGATGCCCACTATGAGCATATCAAAAATTTTCAAGAATTCTTCGCATTGATAAGTTCAGCGGATTCCAATATCAATGTGGTATTCCGAAATATTGACAAACTTGGGTTGAAAAATAACGTTGTCTATATGTATGAAAAGCCAATAAAATATGACCTTAGCAAGCAGATAGTGTTCCCCGAAACAGTCCTGCTGAAATGCGTTCTGCGTGAAAAGGAGCTGTATCTGCTTCCGAAGGAAAGACAGCAGTGCAATATAAATGAGATGTTCACCCGAAATGAGCTTTCGCTGAAATGCAGGAGCTACGGAGCATTCCCGATATTTTACAGCGATATACTCTACGGCGTGCTGATATGCGAACTGAATGACGATATCTGCGACAGAGGGGAATTCATCTCCCAACAGCTTGGAAGGGCGATATTCCTCAATAACATCCAGAAAGAAGGTATGTATGCTAAAATAAAACTGAGCCAGATAGCCTCAAAATGATAATAAAAA
>JAEDMD010000179.1 GCA_016303195.1 Oscillospiraceae bacterium
GCCGAGGACAACAGCAGAAGCGTAAGCGGAATGACCTTGAATGATGATAGGCTCTTTGACGAACAGAAACGCCACTCAGAGCCGTCTGTGGCGGTTATGGGGAAATGTGTTCCCATTGAAAACGAAAGAAGGCACAGAGAGCGATCTTGTGTTCTCTGTGCCTTGTGTTTATTTTACCTTATATTTCATGTACCGCTTCAAGTCCAGATAGCAAGCTATCGACGAAGCCACGCCTAAAGCTGATCCAATAATGAGAGGATGAATATTCGTTCCCATTATCAGGCTCGCCGTCATTATCGCTGCGAAGAACGGTTTCCATATAATGTTGATGATAAGGCGGCGTTTTTTTCTCCATTTATTATTATCGCTCCTTTTTCCCGCCCTTGAAAGCGTTTTTGATATTCACTATCCCTGATACCAGACAGCCGATGCAAAATAATACAGTGACGGGCTTCGGCACGGGAATATCCATTATACCTACCACAAGAAACCATATCCCGCATATGATCGTGCATATACCGCAGATCAGAATAAGTATCTTTACTGCCGTTTCCATATCGCACCTCCGTTTTGATTTTTCCTCATTTACTGTCACCTTCAATACTTTTCACATAAGCATACATAAATGCCGGAATGGTCAGCAGGTCAAGCACCATCAGAATGATAATTACAGCAGCAGGAAGCTCTATATCCATGATATTGGTAATGGAGAACACAGCTACCGAGATATAGAGAACACACTGAGCAGCTAAATTTATATACTTCGCTTTCTTATTCACTTTATTCATTAGCTTGCACCTACAGCGCCGCCAGCAATGCTTTTTTGGGAGCTGCGAACTTGTCGCCTTTTTTCCACCAGATATTTTCAAGTACAAGAGTAACAGCGATAGCAAGGATATAACCGCATACGGTAAATATGACTGCGGTCATCAGATGATGTCCGAGAAGTTTTTGTGTGAATGATGCAAGTCTGATCGAAAATGGGAAGGAAATAAAAAGCATATACGCAATGAACTGTATTGCTGCAACAAATGGTACACCTGCTTTACCATAGCAGCCACCTATAATGATGATCAGCATACTGCTGACTGTGTTGAATATCATTGTATCAGAAAGTCCTGCGACACCAAGGTTGATGTAAGCTGAAACAGCAAGCAATGTGTCATATAACATATTCAGAACCGTGACCGCAGCCACCGGACCTATTGTAAACAGTTCTTTGGCGCAATTGCAGGAACTGTAAAATTTGTTCTGCATCAGCTTTGCACTTGCAATGATCACCATAAAAACTGTTCCGATATTACCCATTTGGATCGCTCCGAGCATGGATAAATATTCATCACTTCCGACAGGATCGGGATCTATGATAAAAGCCAACGATATTCCGATCATCATAAACAGTCCAAAGCCGATCGTGAACGGATGTGCTGCCGCTTGGGTATATAGTTTTATACCGCTTGAAACTTTATTCATAGCTGAACATCTCCTTTATTTACTCCATTTTCTCTTTTTATAGTCGTTTAGCATCACTTTTTGCGAGATCACGATGAATGGTACTGCTATCACTGCAACTGCAAGAGCAAAATAGATCTTTCCGTCCAGAATGTTCGGAAGTATCACACCCAGCAAGCCTGCCGCAAAGATGATGAATGGTGTTGAAAGTCCTATGACAACAGGATTTCTGATCAGATTCATGAAGTTTACCAGCCCGATCGAGATCAAAAGAAATGCTCCGATATAGATCACATCACTTGTGCCAAATGCGAGCTTGAACAGCCCCAGACGGTCAATGATCGCACCGGCGCCCATAATTGATATAAGAGTGATCACACGAGCTATCAGCGAGGCATTTTTCATTTTTCTGTAAGTATCAAACCCACCGTTTACCGTTCTGAAATATTTACCACCGGGTAATTGCTTATCATAGTGGATAAGCCCCGTTATCATCAGGACAATACCTGCATCCATGGTAAGGAATGTATTGGTTATTGCTGAAGCGTTATAGTCGCTCCAAACGGTTGTAATATTTCCGCCGTCCAACGCTGGCAGTAAGACCATGGTAAGCAAAGTCGCCAAATACATCAGTACGCCGCCGACACTTAGCTTCAAAGTATACAGCCCCATACTATTTCCGGTGTAGATCTTATGTGCCTGAGAGAGCGTAAGTGAATTACTTTTCATCTTCCTCCGCCTTTCTGAGTATGCCGACACTGAGCTGCTGTAATGTGGGCGTTTCGACAGCAGTATCGTATGCTCTCAGCATTTCGGCATTTTCTGCAAGAGCGATCCCCTCAAAGCCCGTCCGTCCGCCTGAAAAAGAGATCATAAAAGGTCTTGCCTTGTCAGCGTTTTCCGCATCGCCGTGAACGAGTATGTATTTTTCTTTCAAGTCCTCAACAAAGCCCTGCTCGATGACCTTGCCGTTCGCCATGAAAATCGCATGGTCGGTGGCATACTCCATATCAGCGATATTGTGGGTGGAGAACAGCACTGAGCGTTCACCGTCACGCTCACTCAGATACTCCCTGAACAGGTCGCATAACACATCACGGGCAAGCGGATCAAGCGATGATGCAGGCTCGTCAAGTACAAGCAGCTCTGTATCTCTTGCAAGCACCGCCGCAAGTTAGGTACGCATCTTGTTGCCGTCTGAGAGCTTCATGAGCTTCTTCTGCTTCTTTTCAGTCGGATCACCGAGCTTGAAGCGCCTGCAAAGCTCTGCAAACCGCTGTCTGTCAAAGTTATCAAAGCCAAGTTCCATAGAATCAGCGATCTTTTTAAGTGTCCAATCAAGCGGGAAGAAGTTAGCAGATGAACAGTAGCCGATGCGGTTGCGGAGCTTGTCATCGTCAATGTCGGTCATATCTCCGAAATAGACGGCTTCACCGCCTGTTTTACCTGTAACACCGCAGAGAATATCTATCAGTGTGGTTTTTCCGGCACCGTTCGCACCGATGAGAGCAGTTGCAAATCCGCAGGGCACGACCGCCTGGACCCCGCCGAGCGTAAAATCCTTGTATTTCTTGGTAATGCCGTTGATCTCAATTGCGTTATTCATTTCCAATTCTCCTTATTCTCCGAATAATGCCCGAACAGAGCTTTTCTTTCCTTTTTTATTACGAGGGTATTCCTGCACAACGGAAACATACTCAAGATTAACTGTCTTTATGCCGGACTTTGTTTCAAGCTGTGCCCAATTATCCTCGACCTTTACGAGTGTTCCGTCTACAGAGGTGAACCCTGTGGAGATAATTACATCCTTGCCGATATATGCCTCGATAAGCTCGTTCATATTGCTTACTCCTTTTCTTTTATTCATCATATGCTTGTGTAAGATCTGCCTCATTCGTCTCCTGCGCTGATAATACGAAGCGAAAAGAACAATAAACAGCAGATACCATATTGCCCAATTCATATCATCACACCTCGTCAATGCTCCATAGCATTTCAAGCGTTTGTTCTACTTCTTCAAGTCCAACTCCTGCTATCCTTGCGGAGTATATCGCATCTGACAGGTGCTTTTCAAGCTGCCGCATATGCTGTTCTTTCAGCATCCGCTCGTCCTGGGCATTTACATAGTAGCCTTTGCCCTTTGAAGCAGTCACCAGTCCTTCCGAGGAAAGCTCCTCGTAAGCCTTCATCGTTGTGATAACGCTGATCTTCAGATCCTGAGCCAAACCTCGGATCGATGGCAGCGGATCACCTGCTTTGAGTTTGCCCATCAGAATTTGCTCCCTGAGCTGGACAGCGATCTGTTTGTAGATCGGTTCGGTTGAATTCTGATAGATTTTCAAATCATCCTCTCCTTTCGACTTTACTGTTTATGTGGTATGTATACAGTATATAACACATAAACAGTTTTGTCAAGTCTTTAGCGAAACAAATATTAAGACTTGAATCATCATAGAATTGTGGTAAATGCACAAAACAAAAGAGCCTGACTTGTGAATCAGGCTCTTTTTATATTATCAGCTGTCTATTGGTTGTATGTTACTCCTGAACCTCTCGCATCATCGCAGCACCGTCCTTGAATCCGACCTTGTATGCAGCTCTCATCTCAGCGGCGGCAGTCTCGCTCACGCAGTCGAGGAGCTTGTGGAAGGTGGTGAGTTGTACTTCGGTCAGCGACTCCTCGAACGGAATACAGAGAGCGTTGAACTCGTCAGAGAACTCAGCGGCGTGAATATCGCCTTGGCGGTAATTGTAAAGTGCATCGATCATCATTATACATCGTCCTTTCAAGTCTACGATCAAGACCGGGGATAATTGTCCGAAATCGGTCTGCCTGATCATAGCGGTCATTATTATAGCAACATCGTCTGAACCGCTTGTATTCAGTTGTTCGTAGCTTGAACAGGTGAAATCAACCGCCAAGATGGGTACGGGTACGAATGTCCAGAAGAAGTTGATCGCAGTCCACGACCTCGATATTCCGTGGAGACCGGCTGATCTGGAGCAGCGCGCCGGAAGAATTATCCGTCAAGGCAATGAAAACAAGCAGGTGCAGATATTCCGCTATGTTACCAAAGGCACATTCGACGCTTATTCCTATCAGACTTTGGAGAACAAGCAGAAATTTATCTCTCAGATCATGACGAGTAAAACTCCGGCGAGAAAAGGCGAGTACACATATAGAA
>JAEDMD010000180.1 GCA_016303195.1 Oscillospiraceae bacterium
GCAAACAGCGTGGTATGATAAATGTATGAACTGAAAAAAGATATCCTCGATCTTGTAACTCTCATCCGCACAGACGGGAGTTTTGACGATGGGATATGGGCGAGAATATGCAGAAATATCACCGATCTCACCAGCGAATGGAAAGAGAGCGGAGCTGTTCCGTCATCCCTTGTGCCGTATCTCACCGACCTCGCTTCACAGCTTGCAGGCGGAAGCAGATATGTTGACGATGAAACTGCCGAAAAGATCGAGGATGCCTCGATATTCCTCAGCGAAGAACTCATGCCTCCTCTGCTTTCAGAGGAGGACTACCAACTTTAGAAAGAAGGCTGAACCATGAACACCCTGCATTTCAGATATGCATTGGAGATAGAAAAAACACGTTCGATCACACAGGCGGCTGAGAATCTGTATATGGCTCAGCCAAACCTCAGCAAAGCCATCAAGGAACTCGAAACCACTCTCGGAATAACCATTTTCCGACGCACTTCAAAGGGCGTTATCCCCACAGATCAGGGAATGAAATTCCTCGGATATGCCAGACAGATACTCATTCAGCTCGACAATATGGAGGCCATCCATTCTCCCGACAAGCCGAGAAACAACAAGCTGAGGATATCCGTTCCCCGTGCAGGCTATATTTCAAAGGCTTTTTCCGAATATATCGCTGATCTTGACGATCCCGACGATATGGAGGTATTCTTCTGCGAGACAAACTCGCTCCGTTCCATCGAGAATGTCCGTGAAAACGGCTACGATTTCGGAATAATCCGCTATAATACCGCCCATGAGAAATATTTCACCGACTTCCTCGCCGAAAAGAATCTTGACGGCAAACTGCTCTGGGAGTACGAAGTTCTTGCGGTAATGTCAGCCGAACACCCGATGGCAAATGTAGAGCGCATAACCTATGCCGACCTCTCCACACAGTATACCGAGCTTGGACAGGGAGATGAAGCAGTTCCCTATGTTTCGGGAGCTATCGACAAGCTCTATGCACAGAACCGCCCTGCTGACGTTCCCGTGAAAAAAGTCTATACCTATGACCGTGGCAGTTCCCTTGACTTCCTGCTGACCGTTCCGACAGCGTTCATGCTGGATTCGCCCGTACCGTCAAGCCTTTGCAACAAGTACGGACTGGTGCAGAGAAAGTGCGAATTCAAGGACAACAGCTACAAGGACATGATAATCTACACATCGGGACACAAACTGTCCGAGAACGAACTGAGACTTGTGAACCGCTTGTATGAAGTACGAAATGAGGCGGCATTTTCTGAATACAAATAATAATATTCCGTTTTGGAATATAACTATTCCTGATAGTATATGATAGTGGTGTGGGTGGATGATTTCCGCCCATTATTTTTTATTGTCTGCGGAGGGCTGAGAGTGGCACTCTCTTTCAGAAAGCACTCTCGTGTACCACGACATTTTGCGCCATACCTTTTTTCGCCATTCAGTCTCTCTGATATCGATAACGGAATATCGATATTCCGCTGTTATATTTGTGCAACAACCCTTTATGTGATATAATAACTAATATATCACAGCGGTGCATTTGTCCGCTGTCGGGTCAAAGGCGACCGACTGCGGAGTATCGCTGATTAATTGTAAAGAAGGTATGGACAATGTTTGAAATTCTTGAAAAAAGAAGCCTTAATCCTACCGTAACTCTTATGACAATAAGCGCACCAAGAGTTGCAAAGAAGGCTGAACCGGGTCAGTTCATCATCCTCAGAACAGACGAGAACGGCGAGCGTATTCCGCTCACTATCGCTGATTTTGACCGTGAAAAGGGTACTGTTACCATCATTTTCCAGATCGTAGGCGCTACCACAGAAAAACTAAACCATCTTAATCAGGGCGAATGTCTCCATGATTTCGTAGGCCCTCTCGGCAGAGCGACCGAGACTGAGGGTCTGAAGAAAGTTGCTGTCGTCGGCGGCGGTGTAGGATGTGCTATCGCTTACCCTGTTGCAAAGAAACTCCATTCCCTCGGTGTTGAGGTACACTCCATCGTCGGTTTCAGAAATAAAGACCTCGTTATCCTTGAAGACGAATTCAGAGCCGCTTCTTCAAAGTTCGTGCTTATGTCAGATGACGGCACAGCAGGCGAAAAGGGTCTTGTTACAGATGCGCTCAAAAAGCTCATCGAGAGCGGTGAAAAGTATGACAGAGTCATCACTATCGGCCCGCTCATCATGATGAAGTTCGTCTGTCGTCTCACTAAGGAGTACGAAATCCCCACTGTTGCTTCCATGAACCCTATCATGATAGACGGTACAGGTATGTGCGGCGGATGCCGTCTCACAGTCGGCGGCGAAACAAAGTTTGCCTGCGTTGACGGCCCTGAGTTTGACGGCCATCTCATCGACTTCGATGAAGCTATGGCAAGAGGCGCAATGTACAAGGACTTCGAGCGCCACGCACATGAGGAGACCTGCAATCTGTTCAAGGAGGTAAAGTGAAATGCCTAATATGTCACTTACAAGAAACGAAATGCCCGTACAGGAGCCTGACGTAAGAAACAAGAACTTCAAGGAAGTTGCCCTCGGATATACCGAAGCTCAGGCTATCGACGAAGCTCAGCGCTGTCTGGGATGCAAGAACAAGCCATGTTCAACAGGATGCCCTGTACAGATAGATATACCTGCATTTATCGCTGAAGTTGCAAAGGGTGACTTTGCCGCAGCTTATAAGATAATCACACAGTCAAGCTCACTCCCTGCTGTATGCGGCAGAGTATGTCCCCAGGAGACACAGTGCGAGAGCAAGTGCGTAAGAGGCAAAAAGGGCGAGCCTGTTGCTATCGGCAGACTTGAAAGATTCGTTGCCGACTGGCACAATGCACAGCCTGAGAGCGCTGTTGAAAAGCCTGCTTCAAACGGTCACAAAGCCGCTGTTATCGGTTCAGGCCCGTCAGGTCTGGCTTGTGCAGGCGACCTCGCAAAGAAGGGCTACGATGTTACAGTTTTCGAGGCTCTCCACGTTGCAGGCGGTGTTCTCTCCTACGGTATCCCTGAGTTCCGTCTCCCTAAGGCCATCGTTCAGAAGGAGATAGAGGGACTTAAAGCTCTCGGTGTAAAGGTGGAGACAAACACTGTTGTCGGCAGAACAATGTCCATCGACGAGCTTATGCATGAGGAAGGCTTTGAGTCCGTATTCATCGGCTCAGGCGCAGGACTTCCACGTTTTATGAATATTCCCGGTGAGAACCTCAACGGCGTTTACTCAGCTAACGAATTCCTTACACGTATCAACCTCATGAAGGCTTACAAGGAAGGCAGTTCAACTCCTATCAAGGCAGGCACAAAGGCTGTTATCGTCGGCGGCGGAAACGTTGCAATGGATGCCGCAAGATGTGCAAAGAGACTCGGTGCTGATGTAACCATCGTTTACAGACGTACAGAAAATGAGCTTCCTGCACGTGCAGAGGAAGTTGAACACGCTAAGGAAGAAGGCATCGTATTCAAATTCCTCACAAATCCTACCGAAATAAAGCCTACCGAAAACGGCTGGGTAAGCAGTGTTGTATGTCAGGAAATGGAACTCTCCGAACCTGACGCATCAGGCAGAGCAAAGCCTGTTCCGAAGGAGGGCGCATTCATCGAGATAGAGGCTGACTGCGTTATCATGTCCATCGGCACTTCTCCGAATCCGCTCATCAAGTCCACAACAGCAGGCCTTGACACTCAGAAATGGGGCGGCATCATCGCTGACGAGAACGGACTCACTTCAAAGGAAGGCGTATATGCAGGCGGTGACGCTGTAACAGGTGCGGCAACCGTTATCCTCGCAATGGGCGCAGGCAAGAAGGCTGCCGCTGCAATGGATGAATATATGCAGAACAAGTAAACTCTCAGCAGGGAATTGTTATGAATAAGCATATGACCGCTCAGACACTTTCAAGGCTTCCGATATACTACAATTATCTCACATCACTTTCCGATGAGAAGAAAAACGGCAATATTTCCGCAACAGCCATTGCCGAAGCACTGGGGCTGAATGACGTTCAGGTGCGGAAAGATCTCGCCTCAGTAAGCCGTGGCGGACGGCCTAAAGTCGGCTATGCGGCATCGGAGCTTTTAGGCGATATAAGCCGATTTCTCGGATTCGAGAACCACGACGGAGTAATTGTTGCAGGTATGGGAAATCTTGGCAGGGCAATGCTGGAATTTAACGGCTTTGCTGATTACGGTTTCGATATAATATGCGGTTTCGACCGCAGCAAGGAGCTTGTGGGCAGGGAAATAAACGGCAAGCCTGTCCGTGATATTGCGGACATGGCAGGATTCTGCAAGGAAAACGGCATAAAGATAGGCATTATCACCGTCCCTGAAACATCCGCTCAGGCTGTATGCAATGCAATGGCTGAGGCAGGGATAGAATATATCCTGAATTTTGCCGCTGTCCACCTGACCGCACCGAAAGGTGTAACAGTCCACAACGAAAATATTTCTCTCACGCTTGCCATGCTCGCAAGATGTAGTTCCAATTCAATGAGCAGTGAGCAGTGAACAGTTATGCAAGGGGGCGCACATAAGGGCGATACTCATATAGCAGCTTTATATGTAATTATCGGGGGCAAACCTTTCTGAGGAAAGGTTCTTCCCCCGAAC
>JAEDMD010000181.1 GCA_016303195.1 Oscillospiraceae bacterium
TAAAACTTTTGAGTTTAAATTTTGCCCCTGACAGGGCGCTCTCCATACAAAGTAAAAATTTAAAGTTTACTTGGAGCGCCCTGTCAGGGGCAAAATTTCAGTTTAAAGTCTTTGGAAAAGGGGTTCGGGGAAAGAACCTTTCCTCAGAAAGGTTTTTCCCCGATAATTACGTATAAAGCTGCTATATGAGTACTCCCCTTAGCTTCGCCGCTTTTTTATTTTATTGTCGGACTATTACTTTAACTTTACTGCTTCCTTAACAGTCTTTACGATGTTCTCAGCTGACAGACCGAACTCCTTGAGCAGATCAACAGCAGGGCCAGAATGACCGAATTCATCGTTTACACCGATCTTTACAACAGGTACAGGACAACATTCTGTTACTGCATCAGCAACAGCAGAACCAAGTCCGCCGATAACACTATGCTCCTCAGCAGTTACAATAACGCCTGTCTCCTTTGCACACTTGCAGATAAGCTCCTTGTCAAGCGGCTTGATGGTGTGGATGTTTACAACTCTTGCAGAAATTCCCTCAGCTTCGAGAGTCTTTGCGGCTTCAACAGCCTCATTTACCATAAGACCTGTTGCTATGATAGTTACATCCTTGCCGTCCTTCATCACAACACCCTTGCCAAGCTCAAACTTGTAAGTAGCGGCATCGTTGATCACAGGTACTGCAAGTCTGCCGAATCGCATATATACAGGGCCTTCAAAGTCAAGTGCAGCCTTTACTGCGGCTCTTGCTTCAACATCGTCGCATGGGTTGATGATGGTCATGCCTGGGATAGTTCTCATAAGAGCGATATCCTCGTTGCACTGATGTGTAGCGCCGTCCTCACCAACGGAGATACCTGCGTGTGTAGCGCCGATCTTTACGTTGAGGTGCGGGTAGCCAATGGAGTTTCTTACTATTTCATATGCTCTGCCTGCGGCGAACATTGCGAATGTGCTTGCGAACGGGATCTTTCCTGCTGCTGCAAGACCTGCTGCAACACCCATCATATTTGCTTCTGCGATACCGCAGTCAAAGAAACGGTCAGGATATGCCTTCTTGAAAATGCCTGTCTTTGTAGCAGCGGCAAGGTCGGCATCGAGGACAACGAGATCCTTATATTCCTCGGCTAAGTCTCTGAGAGCCTCGCCGTAGCTTTCTCTGGTAGCCTTTTTAATGATATCTGCCATGATGATTAGTCCTCCAATTCCTTTAACTGTGCATTAAGCTCTGCCATAGCCTGATCGTACTGTTCCTTGTTAGGAGCTGTACCATGCCAGCCTACCTGATTTTCCATGAATGAAACGCCCTTGCCCTTTACAGACTTCTGGATGATAGCAACAGGCTTGTCTGTTACCTTTGAAGCCTCTGTGAAAGCGGCATCAATGCTGTCGAAATCGTGGGCATCCATTGTGATAACGTGCCAGCCGAATGCTGCGAACTTGTCTGTGATAGGCTCAGGTGAGCATACCTCTGTGATAGGGCCGTCGATCTGGAGACCGTTGTTATCAACAACTGCCACGAGGTTTCCGAGGCCATAGTGAGCGGCAAACATAGCTGCCTCCCATACCTGACCTTCCTCGATCTCGCCGTCGCCGAGGATGGTATATACATTGTATGACTTGCCGTCTATCTTACCTGCGAGAGCCATACCGCAGGCAGCGGAAATGCCCTGACCGAGAGAGCCGCTGGACATATCAACTCCGGGGATATGGATACAAGGATGTCCCTGTAAAAGAGCGCCGATGTGACGGAGCGACTTCAGCTCATCAACTGAGAAATAGCCCTTCTGAGCAAGTACAGAATAAAGAGCAGGAGCAGTATGTCCCTTTGAAAGAACAAATCTGTCTCTGTCTGCATTTTCAGCATCCTTCGGGTCAACGTTCATTTTGTTGAAGTAGAGATAAGTGAGTGTGTCGCTGATTGAGAGTGATCCGCCGGGATGTCCTGATTTTGCGTTATAAGTTCCCTCGATAACGCCCATTCTTACCTTGCAGGCGATCTTCTGCAAGTCCTTTTTGAGTTTTGCGTCCATAATAACCTCCGATTAATTTATTCAACGGTCAAGCCGTATCATACTGAATCCAACGATTTACAACCGTCCGATATATATTGTACCGCAATTATTGAGAAATTGCAATACTTTTTTTGCGGATTTTTAACAGCTTCCGGCTATCTGCTTATTTTACCTTACCTGCTTATAGCTGATGGCTCATTCTTAACGAACAAGTCCGAGTCTTTTTGCTTCATTCAGCCATACAGGGAATTCACTGAGGAGACGGTCATAAAGCTCATCGTTTGAGACAGCTCTGTAATCGTCCATTGCAAAGAATCCTGCATTGTCAACATATCTTCCCTCAAGCTCATCGAGATTTTCGAGTATGCCGTAATTGCTTCCTTCAACTCCGACGAACTGCCAGAATATCGGCATTTCCGAAGCCTGCTTAATCAGCTTCTTTATCTCGCCTTTCTTAGCCATTCCACCGTCTGTGATGAATATGATATAAACAGGCTGTGACGAACCTCTGTAAAATTCTATAATATCCTTTATGACCTCAGGCTCGTTGTTTGTACCGCCGAGTTCATTCATAACTTCCTTCCAGTTGTCGGGAACGGCTGATGTGTAGTTTCCGAGGTCAACGGCAGGGCGATGGGCAAATGTCTGGGCATAGTACCAGAAATCAAGCTGTCCATCATCGTCGAACTGAACTGCAAGCGGCAGTATCTTGTTGACTATATCCTGAACTATCCCGCTCTTGTAAGCCATATACATCGAGCCTGTGATATCCATGACAAGTCCCACTCTTGCAACGGTATTGGTGAGATTTTTCTTTTCAAGCTGAACCATGATAGGCTTTGCAAGTGAAACAAGCGCAGGCGCTTTGCTCAGCTTCTTCTCCAGCGACACCTTATTTGACGGTGCAGGAGGTGCAGGCGGAGGAGGAACAGGCGCACCGCTGAACTGTGGCGGCTGTCCTCCCATTGGCGGAGGCGGTACAGGCTGTCCGCCGAACTGCGGCGGCTGACCGTATGGCGGCTGTCCGCCGAATGGCATTGGCTGTCTTGTATGTCCGCCGTATCCGTAACCCTGATTCGGCATCGGCGGCGGAGTTGGCTGACCAAACTGAGGCTGTGGCTGACCAAACTGGGGCTGTGGCTGTCCGAACTGGGGCTGTGGCTGTCCGAATGGCGGCTGTGGCTGTTCGGGCTGAGGCGGTGCAGACGGTGTCGGTGCAGGCGGAGGAGTCGGAGGAGTTGGCGGTGTCGGAGGTTCGGGAGCTGCCTGAGGTGCGGTAAGTACCGCTTCCTCTACTTCCGTTCCGCCGAAATAATGGAGAAGATCCTGTATTCCGCCGTTGAATCCCGATGCAGTTACGGAAAAGCGCCATTCGTTCTTGCGGTAAAGCTCGATGGAAATAATAGCCTTCTCGTTATTGAAAACAGTTCCTGCAAAATTTGCTGTAAGTGAAGGAGTTCCCGTATTTCCGACTGAGATCGTATGAGCGGCTATTTCTCCCATTGTTCCGATGCCGTCGATGCTTGCGGTAAATACAAGTCTCTGGATGGATGCAGGGATGCTGTTTGTCATTACTTTGAATACCGCACAGTTGTTGCCTGCAACATATTCGATCTCTCCGTTGGGAGATTTGGTCTGATTGTAGAACACCATGTATCTGTCGTCAGAAAGCTGATTATCGGCATCCACACCGAAACAGCTGAAATCGTAGACCGCATTTCCCACGATGTTGAGTTTGACTTCTATCATTTTTGTAGTGTCCATATATTTTTCAAGTTTATCACGCATACCACGCTGAATTTCCATAATTGCCCTCCTTTGGTATAAGAACTTGTCCTCACAAGATATATTTGCAGCTTTTCGGCAAATTTCGCCTTGCCATCAACAAAATCCTGCTCGAAGCCCCGCTCAGCATACTTGTTAAGACAAGTTCCAAGTTCTGAATTTTAAAGTTAAAAATATTATGAGTTATGTTTACTTATAATATAGTCGATAAGTTCCGCAACTGCGCCCTCATCGCAGGTCTTTTCAAGTACAAGATCGGCTTTCTGCTTCACGCTGTCCTCGGCATTTGCAGGACACACTCCTAAATCTGCCTCCTGTACCATTTCCAGATCGTTGTCGAAATCGCCGATCGCCACGAAGGTATAGTCCTCGTAGCCTTTGATCCTGCGGTATTCGCTGAGTTCCGAGCCTTTGCTTATTCCCTCTGTCAGCATCTCATAGAAAATATCCGACGATTTCACGAAGCTCACCGAATCATATCCGCTCTGATGGACTAAAAGCTCCATATGGGGAATTTCCTCAGGAGCCATAGCAAACAGCACCTTGAGCCATCCTGCGCTGTCGATATCTTTAAGCTCGGAATAATTTGGAACTATCTTGCAGATATCGGTATGAAGCTGTTCGTAGTCGTTGTTGCGGAAAACATAAGTGCCGTCCGCTTTAAGCACCTCTCCCCCTGCTTCCGGCATATTCGCCAGTATTTCCAGAGCGATATCCTTGGCATTTTCGGGGAGCGGATTCATGTACAGTGTTTCCTTAGTGCTGTAATCGTAAATGAGCGCACCGTTGAAAAGGATTATCGGGATGTTGATATCCAGCA
>JAEDMD010000182.1 GCA_016303195.1 Oscillospiraceae bacterium
CGTGCGATCGGCAATTCGGCAATACCTCTGTGCTTTCTCGGGGCAGCCGCAGTTATCAATATCCTGCTTGATATTCTGTTTGTTGTGACGTTAAAGCTGGGCATATGCGGAGCTGCGCTGTCTACGGTAATTGCACAGGCTGTATCGGGAATAGGTCTTGGAGTTTATGTGCTGATAAAAGAACCGGGACTATTTCCGAAAATAAGCGAGATAAAAATCACCCGGGAAACTGTTTTAGGTGTTATACGTCACTCATCTGCTGCTTGTGTTCAGCAGTCGGTAATGAATTTCGGAATTTTAATGATACAGGGGCTTGTCAACAGCTTCGGTACAGCTGTAATGGCGGCTTTTGCGGCTGCGGTCAAGATCGACTCATTTGCATATATGCCTGCGCAGGAATTCGGAAACGCCTTTTCTCTTTTCATATCACAGAATCACGGCAGCGGAAAGCAGGACAGAGTTCGGGAGGGTATGCATAAAGCGGTAAAGATCTCCGCTATATTCTGTCTTGCAATTTCTGCTTTGATATTTATGCTTGCTCCGTATCTTATGCAGATATTTGTAAAGCCAACGGAAACGGAGATCATAAGCATCGGCACAGGCTATCTTCGGATAGAAGGCAGCTTTTACATCGGCATCGGGATACTGTTCCTGCTTTACGGCTTTTACAGAGGCATTGAAAAGCCCGAAATGTCACTGATACTTACGGTTATTTCCTTGGGAACGAGAGTGCCTATACTCACAAGATATATACTATATTTTCCTTAATATACCGTCGGAGAAAACCGTTCCTCTCCGACGGCTTTTTCATCAGAATATGAAATGAATTTTGATACCCTCTTCATCGGTAACGTCAATCCTGTCTATCATTACTTTGGCAAGGGCGTTCTTTTCTTCCATAGTAAGCTCGTCCCACCTGTTAAGCGGTTCAAGCAAAGGCTTGGTGTCGATTTTCTTTACCTTGCGTTCTATCAGAAGGAGCTGCTTTTCATACTCGTTCTTCTTGGCGTGAAGCTCGCTTATCTTCTCCTGAATGTACCCGAAAAGAACATCGTCCGCATCTATCAGCCTGTCTATGAGCTTTTTGGTGTCGGCTTCAATGCGAAGCAGCTCTGCCTTGATTTTCTCCGCTTCTGAGGACTTGTTTGCACTGCTGTTTTTTGCTACCTCAAATTCGGAAATATGCTCCTTCATAGCCTTATATACAGCTCTCTCCACATCATCGGGACGGACTTTCAGACGTTCGGTTTTACGGCTGCACCCTTTGATAGTTTTAAGCCCTGTGCAAATGTAATATCTCCATATCTTGGATTTATCTACACTGTACCCATAATTTATCAGCAAGGCTCTTCCGCAATGTCCGCACTTGGTAAGTCCCACAAGCCACGATTTAAGTTCTCCCCTCGATTTCGGTATCTGATGATTGTGCGATTTCTTATCCTGTACCGCAAGCCACGTTTCCGAATCCACAAGTCCCTCGTGATAACCGACCTTGATAAATCTATCCTCGCTTTTCTGCTTGTGCCACATAAGACCATGAACACCGTCAAAAGCATCTATATCGTCAATGATCGTAAAACCTCTCGACAGGAAAAACTCATAGACATTCTTGTCGGCACGAACATAAAGCGGATTTTCAAGTATTCTCGAAATTTCACTCCGATCAATAATTCTGTTGATAGGAGCATTACCCGTCATTGATGATGTAGGCAGATCGTGTTCCTTTATGTAGTTTACCACATCAAGCAAGGACGTCCCCGGCTCTTTATACACCTCATATGCAGCTATAACTGTCTGAGCTGCTTCGGACGGAACAAGCACCGATCCTGTCTTGCCGTTAATGGTCTGCCTGCTCGACTGAAAACCGAAAAACATTTTACCGCCCTGATAAAAGCCTGTTTCGACAGCCTTTGTGCTGTATGCGTCCTTTACTCTTGCCGCAATGGTTTCTCTCTCAAACTCCGCAAAGTTCAGCAGATTGTTTCGCATCATTCTGCCCTCTTTTGTTTCCGTATTGAACGGCTCGGAAAGAGAAACAACACCTACTCCGTATCTGTCAAGCTCATCGGTTATGTTGAGATATTCCCTCATATTACGGCTGAAACGGTCATACTTTTTCACGATTATCCTGTCAATAAGACCGTCCTTTGCATCGGACATCATCTGCATAAATTCGGGACGGTGACGAACGTCCTTACCCGACTTTCCGTCATCGCAATAAACCTTGAAGTCTGCCCCCTCTCCCACAAATCTGATACATTCCTCCCTCTGCGCCGCTATGGAAAGAGAGTTGTTTCCCTTATCCTTATCGCTGACGGAACGGCGGACGTATATTGCTGTGTATTTTGTTTTCATTGTAATCAACCTCCATAAAAATGAAAGCCGATTATACGTTGTTATCTCTATTATAGCATAATCGGCTTCGCATTTCAACACTTTAAAGCGATATTTTCAAAATTATTTATGCGGTTTTATCGCCCTTGTCCTTATCCTCGTTTTCCTCATCCTTTTCAGCAGGCTTGAGAATATCATAAATCTGATTTATCCTGTTTCTCTTGACACTCTCGCTAACATTTTCGGGAATGTAGGAAGTGACTTTGATACCATTAACTGTGCACTCGATTATTCTTTCTTTCATAAGCTGCACTCTCCTTTCTTTTGTCATTTTCTTTTGTTCGTGTAAAATCAACGGCTTTCACCACTCCGCTTTCTTCTCGTTTCTGTCCTCTGCCGTTCCTCCGCAAGCCTTCTCCTCTCGGCTTCCTTTGCATTGACCTTTTCTGCTTTAGGCTTGGACAGACTTTCCTCATATTCCTCAAGCTCTTCCTTTGCAGAACGGAGATAGCGTTCATAATCGGTTTCTATCTGACGGATAAAGGTGGTGTACTGTGCTGTTACCTCTTTCTTATCGGCCGCAAGTTTTTCGGACTCTTTCTCAAATGCAGGAAGCTGTGATTTCAGCAGTTTCAGCTCCTGCGATACCTTTTGAATATCCTCCTTGCTCCATATTTTGTTTTCACTGAGAATTTCATACGGCTCTAAATCCTTGAGCATACTCGGATATAAAGGACCTTCCCGATGAAGAAGTGCCAGATAGCGATCGCCGTTTTCAAGGATAAATTCCTTTTCCTTTATCTTCTCTTTGGTTTCCTTTACTCTTTCGGCTGCCTGAGCGGTTTTCTCTGCAATTTCATTGACGTGCTTTTCAAAATCCTCTTTGGAATGTATATTATGCTCACTGATATAACAAAGCAGTTCGGCGGTTTTGCGAAGCTCGTTGTATGTAACGTGATTGAAGCTCTCGCTTTTTCGGTAAAAACCTATCTGTATCTGACGCAAGCAAAGAGCATATTCCCTCTGTATTCCCGTATAGGATAAAACCTTGTCAAGCGACATTTCCTTGTCCTTGTTCTCAATGCGGTACTGTAATTCTTCAAGACCGTACCCGTCACCCAGCCTTAACGTTCTGACAGGTTTTCGATTATCAAGGTTTGCAGGCTTTACGGATAAATACTTTCCCTGCCGTACAAGGTATCCGCTGTTACAAAGCTGTTTCACCAAATCGTCAATACTGCGGACATTCTCCATAAGCACAATTCGGTCAATATCGTCACATAGCTTTTTCTTCCACGATGTACCGTTCTGACGGGCAAGCCACTCTGCATAATTCTGTCTTGCGTTCCATTTGGGATTTTCTATAACATTCAGATTTCTTCTTTTGCAGAGTTCGTTTGCAATATCTCTGCATTGCTTCAAGGTGGATTTGTTATCAAGCCAGCGTTTGCCGTTCAGACTGTACGCATTAACGGCAATGTGAACGTGAATGTTGTCTGTGTCGGTATGAACGGCAATGAGTATCTGATATTTATCCCCGAAAACCTTTCTTGCCCATTGCTCTGCAATATAGCAGGCATCTTCCGGGGTGACTTCCTGCCCTTTGAAGGAAAAAACATAATGGTGCATTTTGATATGCTCCTTTCCTTCGGGCTTTTCCGTTCTGTGGAATTTCTCTCCTGCGAATGTTTCATAACAAAGGGACATTTCAAGATATGCGGATTTCGGATCGGCGGAGCAATTTATCCCCGTTACGATTTCCGCTTTCTGAGCTTTGGTTTCTCCTGTGATATATTTCAGAAGGGCAAGCGGTGAGTTCTTTATGGAATAATGCTTTACTACTGCCACTACAATTTCACCTCTATCATCGGGATCGGGGTCAGCCCGTTCTTTGCAATATCGCCCAGATAGTTGAGCCACCTTTCCACTTCTTCCACGTCATTTGCAAAAACCTCCTTATTTGTGTTTACGTCCTTTGCGACTCTGTTAATGCAAAACTGAACAGTGTCCGTTTTGGAGGAAACTCCGTTTTTATCATAAACGGAATGGTCGATAATTTTGATTTTGGGGTTAAGTGCCTGTTCTCTTATGTAGGCGGCAGGGAGCTTTCCGCTTTCCTTTGCAAGTGCAGTTACCTTGTTCCATTCATCGGGACTGTACTTGACTTCCCTGCGAATTTTGATTTCTGTCTTTTTCATTGTTTCCTTTCTTTTTATACTAAACACCATTTAAATCACGGAGAAGAAATCGGCGTAAAAAGCTTG
>JAEDMD010000183.1 GCA_016303195.1 Oscillospiraceae bacterium
ATCGCAGGTATCAGTATGTTTACGTTTTCGATACTTTATGTAAGAGGAAAAACAAAGAATAAATTCATCGGCAATGCCATTAAATGGATATTTTCATTCGTAAGCCTTTACTTCGGTATTATGGTCTCTCTCAACGATTATGCTAAAGGCGAACAGATACTTACATTCCTCACTATGGAATTGTTTATCATCTGTTTGCTTGTATGGCGGCCGTGGAAAGGCTTTCTGATACTGACGATTTCATACGGTATCTATATTTTCGGTATCGGAAATATAGTACATGGTATCAATGACTACGTTCCTGTCAATATCGCATACAAGGCGCTTACCGAAGGGATCAGCGCAGATATCGGCATTACTACTGCCACTAAAATCAATCTTTTTACCATGTGGCTGTCAACGTTCGTTTTCTGTATAAGAAATTACAACAAGACCCTCGTACAAGCCGAAAATGACGAAAATCTCGAAAGAATGAACCAGCACCTCAGTCAGGTCTCTATCCGTGATGATCTTACAGGAATACACAATATGCTTTATTTCCGTCAGGAATCGGACAGCTTCCTCAGACATTCGGGTTCAAATAAGAAAAATGTCATTTTTCTTTTTTTCGATATCGAAAACTTCAAGTCATACAACGAAACTTACGGTTTCCATAAGGGAAATGAACTTCTGGTAAAGACCGCTAATATGATCGTTGAGGCTTTTCAGGGCTCTCTGGTTTCACGATATTCCGACGACCATTTTGTTGTACTGACGAATATGACCGACACTGAGAAGATAGCCGGATCTCTTTCCGCCGAAATAAGAAAGATGGAGGGCGAAGTAAAACTCGATATCAAATGCGGTGCTTATAAGCCTGCTGACGGCGAATATGACCCAAGTCTCGCCTGCGACCGTGCCCGCTTTGCCTGCAACAGCATAAAGAAGCATTTTGACTGCTGTTACCGTCTTTATGACCACGCTTTAGAGGATAAATTCACTCTTAAACAGTACATCCTCAACAGCATCGACGATGCCATCAGAAACGAAAATATCAAAGTTTACTATCAGCCTGTGGTATCTACCGAAAACGGCTTTATCGTCGGTCTGGAAGCGCTTGCAAGATGGCATGACCCGAATTACGGCCTTATGCCTCCGGGACAGTTCATCGAAACTCTCGAAGAATACAGACAGATACACAAGCTGGATAAGTGCATCATCAGACAGGTCTGCCGTGATTATCGGTATGCCGCCGATAATCACCTGCCATTTGTGCCTGTTTCACTGAATTTCTCCCGTCTTGACTTTGAACTTTGCGATATCGTCAGATATCTGGAGGAAATGGTCACTGAATTTGATGTACCGAAGGATTTTCTCGATATCGAAATTACCGAAAGCGCACTGGTCGATAAGCAGGACATCCTGACACAGGCTATAATCAAGCTGAGAAGCACAGGCTATAAAGTATGGCTGGATGATTTCGGAAGCGGCTATTCATCGCTGAATGTCCTGAAAGATTATCAGTTCGATGTTCTGAAGATAGATATGAAGTTCCTCACAGGCTTCAAGGACAACCTCAAAACCCGTCCGATACTGAAAAATATCGTCGGCCTGACAAAGCAGCTTGATATGGTCTCTCTTTCCGAGGGAGTCGAAACTAAGGAACAATTCGAGTTCCTGCGTTCAATCGGCTGTAACCGTGTTCAGGGTTACCTTTTCAGCAGACCCGTTCCCATTGAAGATCTCAGAAACAGAATAGCAGACGGCGAGCTGGAAATGGATAAAAATTATATGATAGCATAAAAAATCCCCGTGAAGTTAACTTCACGGGAATTTTTTAATTAACCAAAATATCTCTTGAGCAGGCCCTCGAATGCCTTGCCGTGGCGAGCTTCATCTTTTGCCATTTCGTGTACTGTATCATGAATAGCGTCAAGATTCAGTTCCTTTGCTCTCTTAGCCAGCTTCAGCTTGCCCTCAGTCGCACCATGTTCAGCGGCAACTCTCTTTTCGAGATTCTCCTTTGTGGAGTCTGAAAGAACTTCGCCAAGAAGCTCAGCAAACTTTGCTGCGTGTTCTGCTTCTTCAAATGCTGCCTTTTCCCAGTATGCGCCGATCTCTGCATAGCCTTCTCTGTATGCAACTCTTGCCATTGCCAGATACATTCCTACTTCTGTACATTCGCCTGTAAAGTTTGAACGCAGTCCCTCGATGATCTCAGGATCTGTTACTGCCTTTGCTACTCCAAGCTCATGCTCGCAGGCAAATACCAGCTTGTCACCTGTTTCCTTATCGATGAACTTAGAACCCGGAACGCCGCACTGTGGGCACTTCTCAGGCGGTTCTTCGCCTTCGTGAACATATCCGCAAATTGGACATACATAAGTCTTCATAGTTTTATACCTCCGTTTAGTAGTTTGATATATTCCATCCCCATCGGGGGGGGCAGGACTTATACTGTGTGCTTCACTCTGTCATGCTCCTCGGCACGTTTTCCGTTGTTGAAGCGGTCAAGTGTACCTACGAGGTAGCCTGTTATCCTTCTTATTCTGTCGAAAGGAACATCGGGTTCAAAGTCATACTTCAAATCAACAAAATCGCCGTCAGTTTTTACTGTCATGCCGTTGATTATCCTGTCGCTGTACTTCTTCCTTCCGTATTCGATATAAGCGTCGATCTCCTCCTGTGAGAGCTGTTCTCCGATAACATTGACTTTCATTTCAAATACCTCCTGTACATTATAAAAATAAAAGAAAATATTTCCTTGACTTTTGTCTGAATATATTGTATCATAAAATAAATAAAAAATCTGTTGCATATGCAACAATGGAGGCTATTTTATGTTACCAGAGAATAACATTATTTTCAGCGGTGTCGATCCGACCGACTGTCAGCGTATGATGAGCTGTTTCAATCCTGAGATACGGCATTACAAATCAGGAAGCAGGATCATAGACTTTTCCGAAAATAATGACAAAGTCGGAATCATTCTCAGCGGTCAGGCTGTTATGGAGCGCTACGATGTCAACGGTATCCGCACTATCATCGAAACTCTCGGCGAGCAGGGCATTTTCGGAATGTTCTTCACGTTCAGCGGTTCGGTTCGCAACCACATCGAAATAGTCGCAGAAACGGACTGCGAGATAATGTTCCTGCGCCGTTCGGAAATTACAAAAAGATGCGAAAATGCCTGCACCTGCCATTCGCAGGTGGTAGAAAATCTCCTTAAACTTATGTCTGACAAGGCTATTGCCCTGACTGAGCGAATCGAGATTCTCAGTCAGCGCACCATCGAGGATAAACTCATAAGCTGTCTCAGCATCATCGAGGAAAAAACTCCCGACGGCAAAACTCCGAAGATACCATTCACCACGACCGCTCTCTCTGATTATCTGTGTGTCAATCGAAGCGCTCTCCAGCGTGTTATCACAAAGCTGAAAAATGAAGGTGTCCTGTCCATATCCAAAAGAAAGTTCCACTTGCTGAAATACAGTGATATTGATGATTGACAGGAATGTCTTTTTATGTTATAATTTCTCTTGTACGTAATTTTCTAAGAAAGGATAAAATTTAATATGTCAGAGATCATTAAAGCCATTTTTCTCGGTATCGTTGAAGGTATCACGGAATGGCTCCCTATCAGTTCTACGGGACATCTCATCATTGTTCAGGAGTTTCTGAATCTCAACAAATCCAAGGATTTCATCGAAATGTTCAACGTTGTGATCCAACTCGGAGCAATTATGGCAGTTGTCATAATCTTCTGGAAAAAGCTGTGGCCGTTCGGAAAAGAGGGCAACAAGCATCCGCTGAATAAATCACCGTTCGGACAGATGGTAAAGACCGATATATTTACTATGTGGTTCAAGGTCATCGTCGCCTGTATCCCTGCAATTATTATTGTTATTCTGGGAATAGATGAATGGGTGGATGAGCATTTCTACAATCCGTGGGTCATTGCAGTTGCTCTTATCACTTTCGGTATCGCTTTCATTGTTGTCGAAAACTGGAATAAGAAAAGAAAGCCAAAGGTCAAATCAATTGATGAGCTTACCTATCAGACGGCTTTTATTATCGGTATGTTCCAGCTTTTAGCTGCTCTTTTCCCAGGAACTTCACGTTCGGGTGCGACTATCATCGGTGCGCTCCTTATCGGCATCGCAAGACCTGTTGCCGCTGAGTTCACATTCTTCCTTGCAATACCTGTTATGTTCGGCGCAAGCCTTATCAAACTGTTGAAATTCGGCATTGACTTTACAGGAAGCGAACTGGCTGTTCTCCTCGTCGGAATGGTAGTTGCTTTCCTCGTTTCCATGTTCATTATCAAGTTCATCATGGACTTCATCAAAAAGCACGATTTCAAGCCGTTCGGATGGTATCGAATAGTTCTCGGTATCCTCATCCTGCTCTACTTCGGTCTTATCAAAAAATAATAAAATCATAAGGGCGATACTCATATAGCAGTTTTATATGTAATTATCGGGGGAAACCTTTCTGAGGAAAGG
>JAEDMD010000184.1 GCA_016303195.1 Oscillospiraceae bacterium
CACAACGAGGAGAACGGAGAAAATGGCGATGGTACTGCCGTGTCTGCGTCCTGCCTGCTTGTCCGATCCCCTGAGCTTATCAATATTGACTTCAGCCATTTCCGAGCCTCCTTTTGAAACTTATTGATCCAGATATTTGCCGAGTGCTTTGCTGATGAACTTGTTGCAAAGGAACATGGCGATGAAAAGTATCATGCATATTGCCGATGCATAGCCCATCTCGAACCTTACCCAGCCGTAATCGTAGGCATGGGTCATAATTGTATGCGCTTTGTAATCAGTGCTTGGGAATCCCACAAGGCTCTGCGCTACCGAACCTGCGGTGAATGAGCTGACTATCTGCATTACCGCCGCAAACATCATCTGCGGTCCCATTGACGGTATGACGATGTATATGAGTTCCTGCCATTTTGTGCGTATTCCCTCTATCGCCGCCGCTTCATAAAGGGAACGGTCAATATTCTGGAAACCTGCACGGAGGGCGAGAAAGCCTGCTCCAAGCGATATCCAAAGCTGTACAACGATGGTAACTCCCAGAACATAGCGTCCGTCCGTGAGCCATTGCACAGGCGAGGTGATTATTCCCCAGTCGATGAGGAGCGAATTAAGATAGCCGTTTATGTCACCGCTGAAAATAAGCTGCCATACCGTGTAGACATTCGCCATTGACGGCGCATAGAATATCAGCGTAAATATAGTTTTCAGCTTCGGAGGAAGTTCATTTATCAGCCATGCCAGCAGAAAGCACAGAACATAGCTGACAGGGCCTGTAAGAAGTGCGAATACAAGCGTCACCCTTATGGAGCGTATGAATATCTTATCTGACAGGAAAAGAGTCGTATAGTTGGAAAGTCCCACGAATTTCGGTGACTGCACCATGTTGAAATCGGTAAATCCCATCGGAAGCGACATCACCACAGGGACAATGGTGAATATTATGAAGAACAGCATGAACGGCGCTATCATAAGGTAACATTCCTTATTCTGTTTTATCGAGAGCCATAGCTGTCTGCGTTTTTCATTTTTGGAGCGTTTGCCGACATCCTCGGCGGCTATCTTCGCCATTCAGTGTTCACCTCTTTTTAGTGTTTTATCTGTTCAGTTCACGATTTTTTCGTGTTATCTCGTCATTGATGTCACGGTCATACCAGATAAGCGTATCACGGGGATTTTCGCCCATATTGACCGTTTCTCTGAATGCGTTCATGATATTTCTTGTGACTGCATATGAGGCAGGGATTATTGGTATTTCTGCAAGCTCCGACTGCTGAGCCATCAGCCGTTCAAGTTCATCCTGCGACCATGACAGCTTTTGCAGAGCGGCGGTATTTGCCGTATCGAAGCGGCCCATCGTTCCCATAAGACCTTCTGTCCGTCTGCCGTATTCCGCCTGAGTCTCCTCATCGGTGAACCATTTGACGAACTTCCATGCATTTTCTTTATTTTTAACTTTATTGAATATAACTGCGCCTGAGCCGTTGGAATTTGCCGCATGGGAAATCGTTCCGTCATCCCTCAATGTGCCGGGGACAGGGTAGAATTCCCATAGTCCACGTATTTCGGGAGCGACGGCTGTAAGCTGATTGAAGAACGTGTAGTTTGATATAACTATCGGATATTCGCCTGTTCTGAATCGGCTGAAAGCGTCATAGAATTGCTCAAAGCTGTACTTTGTATAGAAATCCGTCCATTCCTCGAAGCTCTGCACCGCTTCAACACTGCTGAAAGCGGAAGCTGACAGGTCGGGGGTATAGTAATTCATGCCTTTCTGGAGCATGAGCATTGCAAATGTATGGCCTGTCTCCGTTGCAGGGGAAATGTTTGCAGGCGGAAGAACAAGGCCTGCGGACATATAATTTCTCTGGAGGGCAGGTAGCATATCTATCAGGTCAGACCATGTTTCAGGCGGACTGTCTATGCCAAGCTCCGTGAGAACATCGGTGCGGCAGAACATCATCGGCCAGCTTCGGCTGATGGGCAGACCGTAAACTCCGCCGTTGTAGGTGTAGGGAGTTATTGCGCTGTCACCGAATCTGCTGACAGTTTCGCCATAATCGCTGAACTGCGTCATATCCGTCAGCATATCACGTGCCGCAAGGTTCACAGGAAATTCTCCGCCGAGGAAAAGTGCAACATCAGGGCCTTTGCCTGCCAGTGATGCTTCAACAACACCGCCTGTGACCAGATTGACGGAAACGGGGATGTTAGTTTCCTGCATGAACCTGTCCTCAGTCATTTCTCTGACTATCTGAGCCTGATCCCGTCCGAGGCTGACCCAGACGTTGATCGCATCTTCGCCCGTAACGTCGGAAAGCGTAGAGTAATCTTCAAAAAATGAACCAAAGAAGGACTTTACGCTGAATGAAGCTGATTCTGAAAATTTCTCATCACAGCGAGTAAATTCCTTGTCGGGCGGTGTGAATTCGATATAATCCACCTCAAGGGGCTGTTGACGGCAATCCCTCATCCATGCTGAAACAGAAGCGATGCCGTTTTTTATCTGAGAAAGATAGTTCGGTATTTTCAGCGGTTTTTCGGTGCATTTGTCAAGTATCACCGCAAGATTCCCCACAGCCGCCGCTTCCGAGCCTTTAGTTCCCGAAAGTGCTTCAATTCCTGACTGGACAGCTTTGAGTTCCTCTGATATCCTGCTGAATTCGTCCACCAGTTCGGGAATTTTCTCATGTACATAGTAATCTGTATATTTATCAGGTGACGGGCCTGTTATCATCAATATTCGCCTGTAATATGTGTTAAGGTCACTCATAAGGCCTTCCAGCCTGCGGACGGAATCGCCTATTTCGCCCGGTATCGCTTCCATAGTTATGGTGTGGTCGGTGGAAGAATCAAGGTATACACAGACATTTTCATCCTCTGCCGCAGGACTGACGATATTCCAGTCGGTGTCATAGTAAAATTTCACCTGCGCCATTTCCTGACAAGGCACTTTCCCGTCGATATATATTCGCCTGTTTGAGTAAAAGCCTCTCAGCTTGTCCTGACGGGCTTTTATGCCTATTTTGTACCAGCCGCTCTCGGAAATTTCCTCTTTCGGGATATTCCATGTAAGTGTCTGGAGAGATTTTTTCCAACTGTCATCACCGATGGTATTGTACATCATCTTGACAGGGTCAGAAGGTGACACCAGACAGCTTGTATTATCATATGTGGGGCTGAGAGTGGAATCCGACTTGAACTGTGCATTCTCGCCCTCTATTTTAAATGTATGAGCTGCCGTTCCGCTGACCTGCGCTGAATAATCCTTATATTGCGGCAATTTTTCGGGATTGCGGAGACTGAACCGCTCTATCACGAAATTTGCACGTTCGGAAGAAAATCTGAATGTATGCTTTCCCTTTTCGAGATAAAACATCAGCGGTTCGCTGAAAAGACCGTCTGTATCACCTAAAAAGCAGGTCTGCCACATTTCCTTCTGCATCTGCGGAGGGCGCACCTGATTGCCACGGCTGTCGGTGATTATATCCCTTTCATTGACCCATACACGGTTAAGGGTAAGCCTTGAAGCAGTATCAAACGGCAGTTTTCCGTCAGTCTCCATAGAAAATTCGATTGCAGAACTGCCTGAGGACAGCGGACAATAGCTCATTTCAACGCAATAGCATCCGCTTTCGGGAATGTCCGCTTCAAAAACAGCTTCACCGTCGGGACTTTCCCATATAAGGCAGTTTTCACGGGTATCACCATTGGAATCTGTATAGTTTCCGCATGAAATGCCGTCACTGTATGAAACGGCTGAATCGCCTGAAATATCAGCCACGGATTCTGGGCGGGGGTCTGCGGAATGTTCGTCATAGTAGTCACTGTAAGAAAGTATGTCGGTGTCGGTCGGAGTTATAGTATACCAGTTGTCAGTCATATACTCAGCCGACTGCTGAACCTGTTCAGCCGCTGAAAAAGCACCTGCCGCAGATGAGGAAACTGCGGTCATGGCAGTAAAAACGGCAATAAGCGAATGTACCAGTTTTTTCAGCCGCATAACACATACTCCTTTCGGTGATACTGCATAAATCCATCTTAATAAGTATAACAAAAATTGAGCGCAAAGTCAAGGCGGTTCAGTTGGCGTGAAATAAAACCGCTCGGTTATTTCCGAGCGGTTTTATTAGAGCTTGTGATCGGATTTGAACCGACGGCCTATTGATTACGAATCAATTGCGCTACCAGCTGCGCCACACAAGCGTATTTAATAATAACATATATATTATACACCAGATATGCAAAATTGTCAAGAATTAAATTATTGACATCCAGGGCAATAGCATTTAGTTTTATGTGGTAAGACATAGTTATTGAGAAACGACCGTAAAGCATCGCTTTGCTTGCTTTACTACTTTGTCAGGGGGACTCTGTCCCCC
>JAEDMD010000008.1 GCA_016303195.1 Oscillospiraceae bacterium
AGGATATTGAGGATGCTCTTTCCTTTGACAGGCAGGAGCTTGAAAAGCTGAAAAAATGAATTACACCGAAGCTAAGGAATTCCTCAGCGCCGCATCTGCAAGGGGCAGTATTCTCGGACTTGAACGAGTTAAGGAGCTTCTTGCACTGCTGGGTCAGCCGCAGGAAAAGGTGAAGATCATCCATGTTGCAGGAACGAACGGCAAAGGCTCATTCGGTGCGATGCTCACATCCGTTCTCACGGAGGCAGGCTATAAAACAGGCGGTTTTTCGTCGCCTGCCATCACCGATATCACCGACAGCTACCGCATAAACTGTAACGAGATAACGAAAGAGCGGTTTGCGGAGATCATCGGCATTATCGCTCCTGTATGCGAAAAAATGGCGGAAAAGCCCACGGAATTTGAAATAATGGCGGCGGCGGCTTATGTCCTCTTTGCTGAGGAGGAATGCGATGCGGCTGTTGTTGAATGTGGCATGGGCGGCGATACGGACGCTACAAACGTCATGGAAAAGCCCGTACTTTCGGTAATTACCAACGTTCAGTCCGACCATTGCGGATTTCTCGGAAACACCATCGGAGAGATAGCCGTACATAAGTCCGGCATAATCAAGCATGGCTGTCCTGCATATTTCGGCGATACCGCTCCCGATGCGCTGAAGGTCGTGAAAGCAAAGGCGGATGAAATGTCCGCACCGCTCACAATTGCCGATGATTCAGAGATATCCGATGCAAGATACAGTCTCGGAGAGATAGGCTTCCGATGGCATGACGCTGAATATTCTATTCCGCTCTGCGGTTCATATCAGGTTAAAAATGCCCTGAACGTGCTGAACTGCGTTGAGATACTGAACGGAAACGGCTTCAATATCAGCGATACTGCGCTGAAAAACGGACTTATGAAAACGAAATGGCATGGCAGGTTCGAGATACTCCGCCGTGAACCGCTTGTGATATTTGACGGCGCTCACAATCCCGACGGCATCCGCTTTGCGGCGGATACGATATCACGCTATTTCAGCGGAAAATCCGCCATTCTCATCGGAGTGATGGCAGACAAGGAATATGGACTTTATGCCGATATGCTGGGAAAATTCATAGACAAGGCATTCACCGTCAAGCCCGACAATCTCCGTGCCCTTGACAGCGATGTTCTTGCGAATGTATTTCTTGAAAATGGCATACCTGCACAGAGCTTTGAAGTGCTGAAAAATGGCGTAAATGCGGCATATTCCTACGCAAAGGAGAAAAATATACCGCTCATTGCACTTGGTTCACTGTATATGTACCGTGAATTTGTGGAAGCTCTGCATGAGTAATGATGGTACTCTTATAGAAATTTTTACACGTGATATTGAGGGAAACCCTTTTGAAAAAGGGTTCTCCCTCAAACTCCCTTCCTAAAACTTTTGAGTTTAAATTTTGCCCCTGACAGGGCGCTCCATACAAGTCACAAATGGCAAGTATTTTTGGAGAGCGCCCTGTCAGGGGCAAAATTTCAGTTTAAAGTCTTTGGAAAGGGGGTTCGGGGGAAGAACCTTTCCTCAGAAAGGTTTTCCCCCGATAATTACATATAAAGTTTCTATATGAGTACACCCCTTAACGTGCAGCTTTTTGTTATTATAATTATGAATAATACTTTTCCCTGTCTCTATGTCCAGAGCGGGGCAGTGATTATTTCAGGTAAGACCTTACAAGCACCTGTAAAAGCTCGTCACGGTCAATATGGCGGATAAGATTTCTTGCGTTATTGTACGTGGTTATGTAAGTCGGGTCTTCCGAAAGAATATAACCAACGATCTGATTGATAGGGTTGTAGCCTTTCTGGGTGAGAGCGTCATAGATGGTCATAAGATTCTTTTTCAGCTCTGCTTCCTTGTCCTCATTGACAGAGAATGTCATTGTTTTGTCAAACATATTATCAGCCTCCCGATATGGAATATATGCAGCCGCCGCAGTGATTTTGGGCATTCACCATGACAGCAGTAGATCAAGATAACGAGGCGCATATTGCCTCAATTAATTATACAACAAAATCGAATTTATTGCAAGTAATACGAGTTTTTTTTACTTTTTTCACGGAAAACGGTGTTGGTTTTTGTGCGGTATGTACAGGCGAGCGGCAAAGATGCGGCTCAGCCTGAGATCAGCGGTCAGCCGCTGAGACCTGTTCTTTTTACGAAGCTGTTGCAGTCGGTACATTCGGGAACGGTAGGATCGTCCTCATGAGTGCCGACGGAGATGCAGTCCAGCGAGCAGTAGTCCTCAGTGACCAGATTATGCTGGCACTGTGAAACGGTACATCTGATCTTGTCATTTTTCTTCTTGCAGTCCATATTGATTCTCCTTGAAAAAGTATTGCTCATACGAGCCGATACTATTATATGCGGTTTATGGACAAATATACGCAGAAAAATGAATAAAGAATAATGAATAAATCATAATTGATATGTACCATTACGGGGACGGATTAAATTTGTAGGGACGGCCATTGGCCGTCCTTTTTTCACAATGTGTGATCGAATTTTACTGTGACGGATTAAAATAATAATTATGAATAAACCAATTTTTAATTCGTGAGCGAAGCGAACACATAAATTCCGAATTCCGAATTTCCCTCTCAAAGATATGCTTTCAGATACTTGCCTGTGTAGGACTGCGGACACTGAGCGACTTCTTCGGGAGTTCCCTGTGCAACGACAGTTCCGCCGCCGTCGCCTCCCTCAGGGCCGAGGTCGATGATATGGTCAGCGACTTTTATGACGTTGAGATTATGCTCAATGACGAGAACCGTATTTCCCTGATCTGTCAGCGCCTGCAAAACATCTATCAGCTTGTGTACATCGGCGGTATGCAGACCCGTGGTAGGCTCATCGAGAATGTAGATAGTTCTGCCCGTGGAGCGCTTTGAAAGCTCCGTTGACAGCTTCACACGCTGAGCCTCACCGCCCGAAAGGGTAGTAGCAGGCTGACCTATCTTGATATATCCCAGACCGACATCCTGCAATGTTTTCAGCTTACGTGCGATCTTCGGCAGATGCTCGAAAAACTCCACACCCTCATCAACGGTCATTTCCAGAACATCGTAAATGCTCTTGCCCTTGTAGTGGACTTCGAGAGTTTCACGGTTGTAGCGTTTGCCCTTGCAGACCTCGCAGGGAACGTAAATATCGGGCAGGAAGTGCATTTCTATCTTGATGATTCCGTCGCCCTGACAAGCCTCACATCGTCCGCCCTTGACATTGAATGAGAAACGTCCGCTTGTGTAGCCGTGGGCACGTGCATCCTGAGTTTTGGCGAAAAGTTCACGTATATCGCTGAAAACGCCTGTATAAGTAGCAGGATTTGAACGAGGAGTGCGTCCGATAGGCGACTGGTCGATGCATATTACCTTGTCAAGCTGGTCAACTCCGTCCATTTCGGCAAATTTTCCGCTTCTTGTCTTTGCACGGTTCAGCTTGGCGGCGAGGTGCTTGTAGATTATCTCATTCACAAGGGAGGATTTACCCGAACCCGAAACGCCTGTCACGCAGACAAGTTCGCCGAGAGGGATGGAAACGTCGATATTTTTGAGGTTATGCTCGGATGCACCGTGGACGGTAAGGAAATGGCCGTTTCCGTCACGGCGCTTTTTCGGGAGCGGTATCTTTTTGCGTCCGCTGAGGTAAGCGCCTGTAATTGATTCCCTGCATTTGAGCAGTTTGTCAACAGTTCCCGAAAATACCACGTTTCCGCCGTTTACACCTGCTCCCGGGCCGATATCGACGATATAGTCAGCGGCAAGCATGGTATCATCGTCATGTTCAACGACGATGAGTGTATTTCCGAGGTCACGGAGACGTTTCAGAGTTGCGATGAGTTTGTCGTTGTCACGCTGATGCAGACCGATGCTCGGCTCATCGAGGATGTAAAGCACACCGACGAGAGATGAGCCTATCTGCGTAGCGAGGCGGATACGCTGACTTTCACCGCCTGAGAGAGTACCCGAAGCACGTGAGAGAGTGAGATACTCCAGACCGACGCTTGCGAGGAATCCCAGACGCTCCTTGATCTCCTTGATTATGCGTTCGCCCACGAAGCTGTCATGCTCCGAAAGCTGAAGTCCGTTGAAGAAAGCGAGGGCATCCTTTACCGACAAGTCGGTAAGCTGACTGATATTCATATCGCCGACAGTGACAGCGAGATACTCGTCACGAAGCCTTTTTCCGTGGCACTGAGGGCAGTCCACCTCGCTCATGTATTCGTCTATCTCAGCCTTTGACCATTCGCTGTTAGTCTCACGGTAGCGCCTTTCGAGATTATTCACAACGCCCTCGAAGGGGGACTGATAGCTTCCGCCTCCGAGAGATTTCGGACGTTTCAGGTCAAGTGGTTCAGTTCCCGTACCGTAGAGGAAAAGGTCGAGGTCGGCTTTTTTCAGCTTCTTCACGGGAACAGTGAGGTCGATGCCGTATTTTTTTGCGATAGCATTGTAGTACATCGTAGCGACGGAAGTCTCATCGAGACTGTTCCAACCGCTTGCATTGATAGCGCCCTCGCTGACGGAGAGGTCTTTATTGGGGATAATAAGCTCAGGGTCGATATGGCGGAACATTCCCAGACCTGTGCATTTCGGGCAAGCGCCTGTGGGATTGTTGAAGGAGAACATCACGGGTTCAAGCTCGCCGATGCTGATATTATGCTCAGGGCAGGCGTAATTCTGTGAGAAAAGCATTTCCTCACCGCCGATGACATCCACCAGCGCAAGACCGTCCGTAAGGCGGAAAACGGTCTCAAGCGAATCGGTGATGCGTGACTGTATGCCGTCCTTAACGATGATACGGTCAACGACTATCTCGATGTTGTGCTTTTTGTTCTTGTCCAGCTTTATCTCCTCGGTCAGTTCGTACATACTTCCGTCGATGCGTACACGGACAAAACCCGATTTTTTAGCGGATTCCAGTTCCTTTGCGTACTGACCCTTTCTGCCTCTTACGATGGGAGCGAGGAGCTGTAAGCGAGTGCCTTCCGGGAGCGCCATGATGGAATCGACCATCTGGTCGATGCTCTGCTGAGATATGACCCTTCCGCAGACAGGACAGTGAGGGATACCGATACGAGCATAGAGCAGACGGAGGTAGTCGTATATCTCGGTTACTGTTCCGACGGTGGAACGGGGATTTTTTGAAGTGGTCTTCTGGTCGATGGAGATAGCAGGGGAAAGTCCCTCAATGCTGTCAACATCGGGCTTTTCCATCTGACCGAGGAACATACGTGCATATGAAGAAAGGCTCTCCACGTATCTGCGCTGACCGTCGGCATAGATGGTATCGAAAGCCAGCGAGGACTTGCCCGAACCCGAAAGCCCCGTCATAACTATGAGCTGATCTCTCGGCAGTTCCAGATCTATATTTTTCAGATTATTTGCTCTTGCGCCCTTTATTACTATTTTATCTTTCATATTTTCCCTTTCTTTTTTTAAATTCGTCCACGAAGTGGACACCTCAATTCCTAATTCCGCATTCCGAATTCCGAATTATTGAGACAGTTCACGTATTTTGTCACGCAGATAGGCGGCGTGTTCAAATTCAAGCATTTTTGCGGCATTTTTCATTTCCACGGTCAGCTTTTCGATGAGCGCCTGTTTTTCGGCGGCGGACATCTTCTTCGTCTTAGAGGCGGACTTCTCCACCTTAGCCTTTGAGGTTATCTCAAGAACATCACGGACATCCTTGATGATGGTTTTCGGCACGATGCCGTGTTCCTCGTTGAATGCCATCTGTATTTTTCTTCGGCGCTCAGTCTCGTTGATAGCACGTTCCATCGAACCCGTTACCTCGTCGGCATACATGATGACCTGACCCTTTGCGTTACGTGCGGCACGGCCGATGGTCTGGATGAGGGAAGTTTCGCTTCTCAGGAATCCCTCCTTGTCAGCGTCGAGAATGGCGATAAGGCTGACTTCGGGGATGTCAAGACCTTCACGGAGAAGGTTGATACCCACAAGCACATCGAAAATGCCGTTACGGAGGTCTTTGATGATCTCCATACGCTCGATGGTGTCGATATCGTGGTGGAGATAGCGGACTTTCACACCGAGATTTTCATAGTATGATGTAAGGTCTTCTGCCATTTTCTTGGTGAGCGTAGTAACGAGGACACGCTCATTTCTGGCGGTGCGTTCATTTATCTCAGACAGCAGATCGTCGATCTGACCATTGGTAGGCTTGACGATTATCTCAGGGTCAACAAGTCCCGTCGGACGGATGACCTGCTCAACGATGGTATCGGTCTTTTCACGTTCTATCTGACCCGGAGTAGCGCTGACATAGATAGCCTGATGGATGTGGGCGTTGAACTCGTCGAAATTCATGGGGCGGTTGTCCATAGCGCTGGGCAGGCGGAAACCGTAATCCACAAGGGTAGTTTTTCTCGCTCTGTCGCCTGCATACATGGCACGTACCTGCGGAAGTGTAACATGGCTCTCATCGACGATGAGGAGGAAATCCTCAGGAAAATGATCCATGAGGGTCAGGGGAGTGCTTCCTGCGGGACGGCCTGCGAGGACACGGGAATAGTTCTCGACACCCGAACAATATCCCACTTCACGGAGCATTTCCATGTCATAGTGGGTGCGCTGTTCGATACGCTGAGCCTCGATGAGTTTGTTATTCTTTTGGAAATAGTCGATACGCTCCGCAAGTTCACGGTCGATCTCGGTGAGAGCGGCTTCCAGCTTGTCATCGCCGACAACATAATGCGAAGCAGGGAAAATAGCCGCATGGGAAACAACAGCCTGCACCGAGCCTGTAACAGCGTTTATTTCGGATATACGGTCAATCTCGTCGCCGAAGTATTCGACACGGATAGCCATATCCGTTGACATGGCAGGGAATATTTCCACAACATCGCCGTGGACACGGAAGCGGTTACGCTCGAAAGCGACATCGTTTCTTTCGTAGCGTATCTTCACAAGCTCCTCGATAAGCTGGTCACGGGGCTTTTCAGCACCCTGACGGATGGAAACGCACATTGAGCGGTATTCCTCAGGGCTTCCGAGGGAGTAGATGCATGAAACGGAAGCGACGATGATAACATCTTTTCGCTCGGCGAGTGCGGTAGTGGCGGAATGGCGGAGTTTGTCTATTTCGTCATTGATGGACGAATCCTTTTCGATGTAGCTGTCGGTGCTTGGGACATAAGCCTCAGGCTGGTAGTAATCGTAGTAGGACACGAAATATTCCACAGCATTGTCGGGGAAGAATTCACGGAATTCCGAGCAAAGCTGAGCGGCAAGAATTTTATTGTGGGCGAGGACGAGAGTAGGCTTATTGACTCTTGCGATGACGTTAGCCATAGTGAAGGTCTTGCCAGAACCCGTAACGCCGAGGAGTATCTGTTCTTTTTTGCCTTCTTCAAGGCCCTGAACGAGTTTATCAATAGCCTGCGGCTGGTCGCCTGCAGGGGCATAATCCGAATGTAAAACGAAACGTTCCATGCTATCTCCTATATAAATTTTTGGTGATCGGTTGTTTATAGATTTGCGTGACTCATAACTAACCATTATTATACCACATATAATTAATAAAATAAACCCCTTTTACAAAAAATCGAACATATTTTCTTGTTTTAACTGATAGACTGTGTATCACAACAATTTCGACCTCGGAAAAAGCTGTTATTTATGTGAAGTTACAAAAAAGCCCTCCATGTACTTTACAACGTGTGATTTTTGTGATATTATTTAGAATATCGGTGCAGAGCCGATGAAACACAATTGTACTGACACGAAAGGAAAAGGAATATTATGAAGAATACAGCAATAAGAAAGTTTCTCGCAGGCATGATGGCAGTTTCGATGATGTCAATTTCATGTGCTTGTTCAAGCGCAGGCAAAGAAAGCTCAACAGAGAGCGCATCTTCATCAAGCGCTGAGGAGACATCAGCCGCAGTATCCGAGGAGGAGACAACTGCACCTGAGGAAAGCGCAGAGAGCAGTGAAGCACCTGCCGCAGAGGGCGATGCATCATTACAGAACATTCTTGACAAGGGCGAGCTTGTACTCGGACTTGATGCAAGTTTCCCTCCTATGGGATTCACAGACGAGAGCAACGAGATAGTAGGATTTGACATTGACGTTGCAGAGGAAGTATGTGCAAGAATGGGCGTAGAGATTGTAAAACAGCCTATCAACTGGGATACAAAGGAAGAAGACCTTAAAGTCGGCAAGATAGACTGTATCTGGAACGGACTTTCAATAAATCCTGCAAGAGCGGAAGCAATGAATCTTTCTGACCCGTACATGAAGAATGAGATGATATTCGTAGTACCTGTTGACAGCGAGATCAAGTCAATGGACGATCTGGAGGGCAAGACTATCGGAGTTCAGACAGGTTCGACAGCACAGGAGATACTGGAAGCATGGGACAAGTTTGACACTATCACAGAGTCACCGCTGGAGGAGAATGTAACAGCGCTGAACCAGATGGAGCTGGGATTTTCAGATGCAGTATTTCTTGATTCAGTAGTAGCAAATTATTTCATCACATCCAATGACAAGGATTATGTAGTGCTTGAGGGAAATCTTGAAGCAGAGGAATATGCGATAGGATTCCGCAAGGAAGATCAGGCATTGCGTGATGAGGTACAGAAGACACTCAGCGAAATGAAGGCAGACGGAAAGTTAGGCGAGATATCGACTAAGTGGTTTGGCAGTGATGTAACAACTGTTGAATAAAAAAAGAAAATAAAAAAAAGCGCCATAGGCGCACGTCGGGTTTCCAAAGGGATCACATCCCTTTGGCAGGTGGGTGAACGAGGGAGGGCAGAGCCCTCCCTGAGAAAGCAGTAAAGCAAGCGAAGCGATGCTTTACGGACGATTTGATGCAACTAACGGTCAAGCCGTTCATCTGATTCCCGGATAAATTTGTTTAAACCGATGTAGGGGCTGCCTTTGGCGGCCCTTTTTCATTTTATGTGTTATTATTATTTAATATATATTTTACTATATCTTCCGCTTTTTCTGCTATCTTATCCGCTCCTGCATTCTCCAATTCCGCTCTCCCTCTGAATCCCCATGCACAGCCGATAACGTGAATACCTGCATTTATGCCTGTCTGAACATCAACATTGCTGTCTCCTATCATCCATACCTCATTTCCCTCATCGGGCAATTCAGCCAGTATCTCCGAAATAATAGCCGTATCTGGCTTTTTCGGACGGTATTCAACTCCGCCAAGTATCTTCACAAATTCCGCATCAGGCAGGAGTTTAGCAATTATCTTCTTAGCCGCATCCTCAGGCTTATTCGTTGCAACTGCCAGTTTTACGCCGTTTTTGCCAAGTGTATCAATGACCTCGCCAATGCCGTCGTACAAAACGGTATTGTCAAGGAGATGGACATTGTAATATTCCTTGAACAGTCCGTGAAGCTGTTCTGTAAGGTCTTTATGACCATCGGGGAGCGCCCTTTCACACAGCTTCATTGCGCCGTTTCCGACGAACTGCTTGTATTCGGGAATGGTATGTGTCGGAAATCCCAGCACCTCCAGTCCGTAGTCAACAGCAGCGCCGAGGTCTGCAATGGTATTGGCGATAGTGCCGTCAAGGTCAAAAATTGCGGTTTTCATCAGGGTTCTCCTTTCGGTATTTCCTTTCAGTCTTTTGGTTTGAGCTTTGAGAGCGGTTCGGAGTATCTTCTGCGGAACTGCTCAAAACGTCCCTCGTCGATGGCTTCACGTATTTTCTCGGTGAGGGTATTGTAGAAATACAGATTATGCTGTACCGCAAGTCTGCCTGCAAGCTGTTCGTTAGCCTTGAACAGATGGCGGATATATGCACGTGAGAAATTCCTGCAAGTCGGGCATCCGCACTCCTCGTCAACGGGACGGGGGTCAGTCTCATAGCACTTGTTGTTCAGGTGCATGATACCGCTCCAAGTGAAAACGGTAGCATGACGGGCATTTCGGCTCGGCATTACGCAGTCGAACATATCCACGCCTCTTGCAACGGCTTCGATGATATTTGACGGAGTTCCCACACCCATGAGATATCGTGCCTTATTCACGGGCATATACGGCTCTACAACGTCGATGATGCGGTACATTTCGGAAGTTTCCTCGCCGACGGCAAGACCGCCGATAGCGTAGCCGTCAAGGTCGAGTTTTGCGATATCCTCCATGTGCTTGATACGCAGGTCATCGAAGGTCGAGCCTTGATTGATGCCGAAAAGAAGCTGATCCTTATTGATAGTATCGGGGAGGCTGTTGAGCCTTGCCATTTCCTCCTTACAGCGGATGAGCCATCTTGTAGTGCGCTCGATGGAAGCGGCAACATACTTGTAAGGTGAGGGATTTTCGATACATTCATCGAAAGCCATAGCGATAGTTGAGCCGAGGTTTGACTGTATCTGCATACTTTCCTCAGGGCCCATGAAAATGCGGTGGCCGTCGAGGTGTGAAGCGAAATAAACGCCCTCCTCCTTGATCTTGCGGAGCTTAGCCAGTGAGAACACCTGAAATCCACCGCTGTCGGTAAGGATAGGCTTATCCCAGTTCATGAACTTATGAAGTCCGCCCATCTGCTTTACAACGTGGTCGCCGGGGCGCAGGTGGAGGTGGTAGGTATTGCACAGTTCCACCTGAGTTTTCAGTCCTTTAAGGTCAACTGAGGATATACCGCCCTTTATGGCGGCGGCAGTTCCTACATTCATGAAGCAAGGTGTCTGGAAAGTTCCGTGAACAGTTTCAAACTGACCTCGCCTCGCTTTATTTTCGGTTTTTAATAATGTGAACATAATACTCCCTTTTATTTAATTCGGATTTAATAATTATATTGCTGGCCGTTCGATATTGCCTGCTCCTCAATCTATGTCGAACACCTTTGAAGTGTCGGGATTACGGCTTTCAACACGGCCGTAGAAACCGATGAGTTTCTTTTTAGCATTTCTGATGGCAAGCATATACATATCATGGTTGTTTACATCGTCATGGAGAGCGAAAACGTGGTTGTTCTTTTCATCCTCCTTGAACCATTCAAGTGTCATAGTGACCTTGCTCATCATTTCTTCATCGAGGAAAGTGTGCAGATGCTTTCCCGTCATTTCGCCTGCTTTCTTGTAATACTCGATAGCAGACGGATTGACGTAGATTATCTTGTAATCGAGGTCGCATATAACTATCGGGTCTTCTTCAGTGTCAACGATACCTTTGAAAAATTCTGTCATGTCCATGTCGCAATTGCTCCTTTATTTTTATTCTTTTAATTTGTTTCGCATATGGTGCAGTTTCAGAACCTGTCCACATAGGGTGAATGTACGGATTATCAGGCATAATTTTGTCGGTGACAAGGCAAAAATCCGCCGACGGGCTGTCGCCCTTCAAGGATTTTTAACGCAGTAACCGGCAAAATTTGACGAAAAGACGTGCATGAATCCCTATGTGGACAGGTTCTCAGTCTATTGTTTCATATGGTGCGGCTTCATCATTGATGCGTGACCTGTGACGGCTGCAAAATCCGATAAGCTCACCGTTTTCATCTCTCATGGCGCACATATATATGTCTGTGTTGTTGCGCTTGTCTCTGACAGCAAGTATACAGTCATGGGAAACATCCTCCTTGAACCATTCAATGACCATATCCACCTTGCTTTGTGCTTCCTCGTCCATGAATACATTCAGCGAACGTCCAACAAGGTCATATCCGCCGTATTTGCTTTATTTCTCAGCGGCAAGTTTGTTGATGTATCTTATTCTGAAGTCCATGCTGCAAATGACCAGCGGAAATTCCTCTGAATCGGCATAGGCTTTAAGCAGTGAATTCTCAATATTTTTCATTTAGTTTCCCTCTCCTGATATTGTGCCGTTAAAGTATGCACATACTGTCACCAAAACTGAAAAATCTGTATTTTTCCTCTACGGCAGTTTTGTATGCGTTCATTGTGTTATCGTATCCCATGAAAGCGGACACAAGCATGATGAGTGTGCTTTCGGGAAGGTGAAAATTAGTGATAAGTCCGTCGATGCATTTGAATTCATAGGAAGGATAGATGAAAATGTCAGTGTATCCTTCACGCTCGGAAATATTGCCGTAAAAAGTAGCAACGCTTTCGAGAGTGCGGCAGGTAGTCGTACCGACAGCGATGACCCGTCCGCCCTTAGCCTTAGTCTCGTTGATGAGGTCGGCGGTTTCTTTCGGCAGGTGGTAGTGTTCGCTGTGCATTTTATGGTCGAGAACATTGTCCTCCTTGACGGGGCGGAAAGTGCCGAGACCCACATGAAGTGTCACGAAAGCAGTCTTTATGCCCTTTGCACGAAGCTCATCCAGCATTTCGGGAGTGAAGTGCAGACCTGCTGTCGGAGCGGCGGCTGAACCGAGTTCACGGGAATAAACTGTCTGATAGCGTTCCTTGTTTTCCAGCTTTTCCTTTATGTAAGGCGGCAGGGGCATTTGTCCCACATCTTCAAGGGCGGTGAAGAAATTTCCCTCACATTCAAACTGAACGATGCGGTTTCCGTCATCCTTCACCTCCATGACCTCAGCAACGAGCCTTCCTCCGCCGAAGCTGAATTTAGTGCCGACTTTGGCTTTTTTTCCCGGACGGCAGATTATCTCCCACAGCTTATCGCCTTTCTGTTCAAGGAGCAGGAATTCGATAAAGGTCTGATTTCCGACCTTTTCGCCGTAGAGCCTTGCAGGGATGACACGGGAATCATTCATTACCAGCAAGTCACCTTCTTTCAGATGCTCGCATAGATTATAGAAGTGATCGTGTGATATTGCCCCTGTTTTACGGTCAACGCACATCATACGTGAAGCGTTTCTCGGTTCAACAGGATGCTGAGCGATCAGCTCCTCAGGAAGATCATAGTAAAAATCAGACTTTAATAATTCCATTAAGTCAAACTCCTTTATTATAATTCGTAATTCGTAATGCGTAATTGCGGTGTCCACTTCGTGGACGAATTAAAATATAATTCGTAATTCGTAATGCGTAATTGTGGTGTCCACTTCGTGGACGAATCAAAATATAATTCGTAATTCGTAATGCGTAATTCATAATTCCGGTGTCCATTTCGTGGACGAATTAAAAAAATAATTATGAATTATTTAAATCCGTCAGCGTTAGCTGACACAATAATTACGCATTACGCATTACGCATTACGCATTAAGTATTACGCATTACGCATTACGAATTTTTAAAAATCTATTGACAACGCAAAGTGAAAGTGCTATTATAAATACAAGGTAGAGGTGCGGCTGAGATGAGTACCTGTGCATGGGATGACCCGTCCGATGATGTACAGCGAAAGGTGATGCCGCCGAAGAAACGTTTTTGGTAAACTCGTTTCTGGCTGCGGGCTGAATAAGTTTGTGGCTGTCATCATGCTTTGATGGAGAGCTATCGGCATACAGCGCCGCCTGATATGTCAACATTTCTATTATAACGCATGATGAACCAGTTTGCAACTGGTTTTTATTATTTTTGTGTAAATTTTTATTGAAGGAGTATTTTTTATGAAACAGTACAACGTAGGCATCATCGGTGCAACAGGCATGGTTGGTCAGAGATTCGCAACTCTGCTCGAAAACCATCCGTGGTTCAACGTAAAAGTACTTGCCGCTTCACCAAGAAGCGCAGGTCAGACATATGAGCAGGCAGCAGGCAGCAGATGGAAGATGGCTGTTCCAATGCCCGAAGCTATGAAGGATATGGTACTTCTTGATGCAACAAACGATATCGAGAAGATCGCTTCAATGGTAGATTTCTGCTTCTGTGCAGTTGATATGAAGAAGGATGAGATCAAGGCTCTCGAAGAAGCATACGCAAAGGCTGAGTGTCCTATCGTTTCCAATAACTCCGCACACAGATTCACACCCGATGTTCCTATGGTAGTGCCTGAGATCAACCCCGATCACATCGAGATCATCAAGGCTCAGAGAGAGCGTCTCGGCACAAAGAGAGGCTTCATCGCAGTAAAGTCAAACTGCTCCATCCAGAGCTATGTTCCTGCACTCCACCCACTGAGAAAGTTCGGTCTGAAGAACGTTCTGGCTTGTACATATCAGGCTATCTCAGGTGCAGGCAAGAATTTCGAGACATGGCCTGAAATGGTAGATAACCTCATCCCTTACATCGGAGGCGAGGAAGAAAAGTCCGAGCAGGAGCCGCTGAAGGTATGGGGCGAGATCAAGGGCAGTGAGATCGTAAAGGCAACAACTCCCAACATCACAACACAGTGCCTCCGTGTACCTGTTTCAGACGGTCACACAGCCGCAGTATTCGTATCATTCGAGAACAAGCCATCCAAGGAGGAGATACTTGACCTCTGGAAGAACTTCAAGGGCGTTCCGCAGGAGCTTGAACTCCCAAGTGCACCAAAGCAGTTCATCCACTATTTCGAGGAGAACGACCGTCCGCAGGCTAAGCTGGACAGAAACCTCGAAGGCGGTATGGCTGTATCAACAGGCAGACTCCGTGAAGATACACAGTACGACTACAAGTTCGTATGCCTTTCACACAACACTCTCAGAGGTGCAGCAGGCGGCGGTGTCCTCCTCGCAGAACTTCTTGCTGCTAAGGGATATTTTGATTAATGCGTAATTCGTAATGCGTAATGCGTAATTAATATGAGGAATAATCCAATTGTTGAGAAAAGCAAAAAATTTGCATTAAGAATTATAAAATTATATAAGTATCTCATTACTGAAAAAAGGGAGTATGTTTTATCAAAACAAATACTCCGATGTGGCACGAGTATTGGTGCTAATGTTAAGGAAGCAATAAGAGGTCAGAGTAAAGCCGATTTTTATGCAAAAATGAATATTGCTCTTAAAGAGGCAAGCGAAACAGAATATTGGCTTGAATTATTGCATGAAAGTGATTACATTGAATTTTCACATTTTCAAAGTATATATGATGATTGTCAGGAATTGTTAAAGATTCTTATGGCAATTACTAAAACTCAGAATTCGTAATGTTATTGTAGTGCATGATGTGTATAATTACGCATTACGCATTACGCATTACGCATTACGCATTAAACGAAAGGATTGAGTGTATGAAGAATACCATTTTCACAGGCGCAGGAATCGCTATTATCACTCCGTTCAACGCCGATGGTTCTATAAATTATGACGAGCTGGGAAGAATTATTGATGACCAGATCGAAAAGGGCACTGATGCTATCATTATCTGCGGTACAACAGGCGAATCCGCTACAATGACAGATGACGAGCATCGTGACTGCATCAAGTTCGCAGTAAAGCACGTTAACGGCAGAGTTCCTGTTATCGCAGGTGCAGGAAGCAACGATACACGCTATGCTGTTGAGCTTTCAAAGGAGGCTGAGGCTTTCGGCGCTGACGCTCTCCTCCACGTAACTCCTTACTACAACAAGGCTACACAGAAGGGACTTGTCGCTCACTTTACTGCTGTTGCAGATGCGGTAAACATCCCGATAATCCTCTACAACGTTCCAAGCAGAACAGGATGCGGATTCGATGTTGCAACAGTAAAGGAGCTGGCTAAGCATAAGAACATCGCCGCTATCAAGGAAGCAAGCGGCAACATCAGCTACGCTGCAAAGCTGGCGGCTGCCTGCGGTGATGATATCGACATTTACAGCGGCAACGATGATATGGTAGTTCCTATCATGTCTCTGGGCGGCAAGGGCGTTATTTCCGTTGCTTCACACGTTATACCAAAGGAAATGCACGATATGGTACAGCTTTGCCTTGACAACAATTTCGCCGAGGCTCAGAAGATACAGCTTGAATATCTCGACCTCATCAACGATCTGTTCATGGAGGTAAATCCTATCCCTGTAAAGGAAGCTATGAACATGATAGGCTGGAATGCAGGCCCTTGCAGACTTCCTCTCTGCGATATGACCGACGAGCATAAGGCTAAGATGAAGGAATGCCTTGCAAAGCACAACCTCATCAAGTAACAAGCTGACGGCAGCTTGACCCCGATCACGAATCGCTCGCAAGCTCGCTTACTTTGTACGTAAAGCATAATCTGCTTTCGCTCAAATCACTTTTATGGTATTGTAGGGGCGGATATCATCCGCCCTTGACGATATAAAGCGTAATATTACGGGCGGATATTATCCGCCCCTACAAGTTTAAAATTAAAAGCAAAGGAGAAAGAAAAATGATCAATATTGCAATATGCGGTGCTAACGGCAAAATGGGCAAGAATATCTATAACTGCGTCCTTGAGCGTGACGATTGTCAGGTAGTTGCAGGTATAGATATCTACACCAAGGAATATGCAGATTTCCCCATCGTGGAAAAGCCTGCCGATCTGCCTGTAAAGCCCGATGTTATCATAGATTTCTCAAATCCTGCCGGACTTGACGCTCTGCTTGAATACTGCCTTTCCACAGGTACTCCTCTCGTTATCGGCTCAACAGGCTACAGTGATGAGCAGATAGCAAAGATAAAGGCTGCCGCTCAGCAGATACCTGTTTTCTTCACATTCAATATGTCACTGGGAATCAATCTCCTTGTACAGCTTGCAAAGAAAGCCGCATCCGTACTTGGCGACCAGTTCGATATCGAGATAGTTGAGAAGCACCACAACCAGAAGATAGACGCACCGAGCGGTACAGCTATCATGCTTGCAAACGCTATCAACGAGACACTTGACAACTCAAAGCATTACGTTTATGACCGTCACTCACGCCGTCAGAAGCGTGAGAAGTCCGAGATAGGAATGCACGCTATCCGTGGCGGCACTATCGTAGGCGAGCATGACGTAATTTTTGCAGGCCATGATGAAGTTATCACACTTTCACATTCTGCCGCTTCCAAGAGCGTTTTCGCAGAGGGTGCGATAAATGCGGCTGTATTCCTCAAGGATAAGCCTGCCGGACTTTATGATATGTCACTTTTAGTATAAGACAGTTTCCACTGATATGTTCTGCGTGTCAGGGGGATTATTGTTTAATGCGTAATTCGTAATGCGTAATGCGTAATTAATGTGTCCCCTGACGGGGACGGATCGAAATGAATTGTAGGGACGGCCATTGGCCGTCCGCCGAGGATCTGACCTGTAAACCGAGGACGACCAATGGTCGTCCCTACAAATTGGGATTTCCCGTTTTTCGTGGGCTGTCGGGGACGCCAGCCCCTACAGGTAATCTCAGAATTACGAATTGAAAAGGGGGAAAATATGACACCAAGAGAATACCTTGAAATACTGCACGTTTCCGAAAAGCTGAAAGATACTCCCCGTCACTGCACCACTACAAACAAGCGCACCGAAAGTGTAGCCGAGCATAGCTGGAGAGTGTCGCTGATGGCTTTTCTTCTGCGGCATGAATTTCCCGATGCCGACATGGACAAGGTCATTTCCATGTGCCTTATCCACGACTTAGGGGAGTGCTTCACAGGCGATATCCCCACATTTGTGAAAACGGACGATGACCGCAGGACTGAGGACATTCTCCTTGACAACTGGGTAAGCGCTCTGCCGCCTGAGATATCCGCTGATATGGCTTCGCTTTATGCGGAGATGAATGAGCAGAAAACTCCCGAATCACGCATTTTCAAGGCTCTCGACAAGCTGGAGGCTCTTGTACAGCACAATGAATCTCCGCTTGATACGTGGTCGGAAAATGAGTATGAACTGAACAAGACCTACGCTTTTGACACGGTGGCTTTTTCGGAATGGCTCACCGATCTGCGAAAGGAAATTCTCAGCGATACCCTTGATAAAATTCAGTAACTCCGCAGGGGAATGCGTTCCACAGCATGAATATTGTAGGGACGGCCATTGGCCGTCCTCCGAGGATCTGACCTGTAAACCGAGGACGACCAATGGTCGTCCCTACAAAATAAACGACTGTCTGGATTATTTCAATTCGGAGGCGGAGAAGTACAGACAATTGACAAATACATACAGAGGAGATACAACTATGCTTACACACATCGGCACACAGACTATCGAAACAGAAAGACTTATACTCAGACGCTTTGAATATTCGGACTGCGAGGCGGTTTTCAGAAACTGGGCAAGCGACGAACAGGTTCAGAAAATGTACTCCGAGCCGACCTACTCCACTTTAGAGGAAACAAAGGGACTTCTCGACAAGTACATCGGCAACTATTCCCGTGAGGACTACTACCGCTGGGCGATAATCGACAGGGAGAAGGGCGAATGTGTGGGACAGATAGCCTATTTCCTCGTTGACAGCAAGAACCACTTTGCCGAGATAGAATACTGCGTCGGTGCGGAATTCCAGTGCAGAGGCTACTGCACCGAGGCTGCAAAGGCGGTCATTGATTTCGGATTTGAGAAGATGAACCTGCACAAAGTCCAGATATGCACAAAGACCATCAATGCGCCCTCAAAGCGTGTTATCGAGAAGTGCGGATTCACCTACGAAGGCACTCTCCGTGACTATTTCTACATGGACGGACAGTACGTCGGCAGGCTTTATTTCTCTATTCTGCGTGACGAATACTATAAATAAATTCGGAATTCGTAATTCGGAATTAAGGTGTCCCCTGACGGGGACTGATCTTTAACAAGAAAGGATAAAAAAATGGCTGATATTGAAGAACTTGAAAAGGTACGTGAGATTTTCCGTGGGGACAGATTCGCTACGGAAATGGGCGCTGTTATTGATGAGATAGGCGATCACCATGCAAAATGCAGTCTCATCATAAACGAACACCACAAGAACGCTATGGGCGGTGTCATGGGCGGAGTTTACTTCACTCTTGCCGATTTCGCATTCGCCGTTGCTTCAAACTGGCAGAAGGCGGGAGTTGTGGGGCTTAACTGCGATGCTGCTTTCATCGGTGCGCCGAAAACTGAGCGCATAATTGCCGAGGCAAATCTTGTCAAGGACGGCAGAAGCATATGCACTTACGATGTGAAAATCACCGACGAACTTGGAAATATCGTCGCAACAGTCCAGTGCATGGGCTTCCATAAGGGCTGAATAAATTATAATTGACGTATCTGAATTGCAGGGGCGCTTTCCGAGCGCCCTCTTTTTTATGGCAAAAAGCAAAGGACGCCAAATAGGCGTCCTGAGTTTGTCGAAAAACTAATTTGGGGACGTCGAGGACGCCGTCCCCTACAAAACTTTTCACGAATAATAGACAAATTGTAGGGGCTGGCGTCCTCGACAGCCCATTGATTTACAACGAAATATGACTTTTTCGACAAGCAAAGGACGCCCAATGGGCGTCCCTACGCTTATATGTGTGTATTTATGTTATCTTTCTCTTGTAATTTTTATTCAAATATCTCTGCAATTTTAGCTTCTATGTCATTCATGCCCGACTTGTAGACTCTTGTTGCAAGCACTTCAACAGGTGCATCGGCAAGGGCATTGACGATAATATAGCCCTGATCGGTGATAAGCACATCAGCCATTATATCCTCATCGCTTCTTCTGAACTGATCGAAGCTGATCCTGATATTGCCGTAATTGAACATATCAGCACGGTCAATATCCTCAGTTTCCCATTTGTTACGTCTTAAAACTTCCCAAATGCGTTCGGACTGTTCTGCTGTGAGAGTGCCGCCCTTGCCTGTGGATTCGATGTAGTATTCGGCAGTTGCTCCCTTTATCCAGTCAAAATCTGAGTGTATTTCTGTGCCGTACAGTTCATCTATGGCTTCAAGGATATCGTTGTTGTCGAACTTGTAGAACTTTTCTTGCTCCGGATGTATCTTTTCATTTTTCTCGTTCAAGTCATACATATGGATATATCCGTTCACATAGACATCGACATGACGAGTATACATTTCATACTGACCTGCAATATCTCCCTCGAAACCGTATACAAATACAAGAGAATCAAGGTCAAAAGCCGTTACCTCATGTGCAGACCAGTCATAGCCGTAGAAAATTTCCTGCAACTGCTTGGAATACATATCTCCGCCTATTCCCAGTTTCTCGAAATTGAATCCCGGCAGATAATAAGCGGAATTATCCTCGGTGTGCTTTTTCTCGGTGTCCATAGCAGATTCAAGAATGTCAAGCGCTTCGTTGCAGTCGCCATTGAAGAAATAAACATTCTCTGTGCCGTTCTCATTATGGACAGTGTAAGAGTAGAAGTTTTCTTCAAAGAACAGAAACTCAGCTATACGCTCATCGTTCTGAGATACTTCAACATTAAAAAGCAGCTTTCCTGTTTCGGGAGCGCTTATGGGATTGTCTGAATTGTTGAGTATCCAGTCAGCCAGACCGTTCATCATGGCATCTGTCATATCCTGCTCATTCGTGCCACGGCAGGAAGAATCAGTATATACGTAATTCGGGGTCAGAACGGCATTATAGCTCTCATCGTAAGCGGCAAGTGTCATTTTCTGCGTCATATCGTCGGTTATTGCCTGTATCGTTTCCTCTGCCGGCTCATCCATGGTCTCAGCGCCGAGTATCTCACGGACTCTGCTGTCAAATTCGTTGAAGTCGATGCGGAAATATCTGATAAATAAAGGTTCAATTGGTTCATCCTCATGGTCTGCCTCTCTGGAAAAAGAGTTCGGGTAAGCCTTCCATTCCGCAATGCCGTCATCGCTGATAGTCAGATCGTAATGATTCTCCTCATTCTTCCATGATACCATGTAAACAGACGGAGCTTCTTCCGCCGCAAATGGTTCAGTTTCCTCGACCCAGTTGAACTTATTGAGAAAATCCGCCAGTTCAGCGTTGTTCTCATACTCATGAACTTCATCATTTTCATCAGCCACACAAAAAACATAATCACGCTGTGTGAAGTCCCCGAAAGGTGTAACGGCTTCATCAGTCATAACCTGCGCCATATCCGAGCCAATGTTGGAATTTCCCTGCCTGTGGAGGAAAACTCCCGTAGCGCCCAGACCTCCTGCAAGAACTGCACAGGCGGCGAGACCGCTGACAACTCTGCGGATGCGGTGAGGCTGTGCCCTTTCGACTGTGAAAATGTGGTCGGTGTATGTGCCGTTTCCGCTTCGTTCAGCCTTTTCAATTTCGGTGCATTTGTCGATTATCCGCTCTCTCAGCTCATCGGGCATGGTTATTTTCTCAGCGGATGATCTTATTTTCTTTTCCATCATATAAATTGCTCCTTTCGTCGGTTATTTTCGGTACTTGTAGGGAACGCCGCCCTCGGCGTTCCGAAGGTTTCAATAAAATTTGCGGCAACCATTTGTAGGGGCGCCCTTTGGGCGTCCTTGCGGCAACAGTAATTTCGTCGGGCAAGCCGAGGGGAGTAAAATCAGACCAGCCGAACATCGTAGCTTCGCTCGATGTTCTACTTC
>JAEDMD010000185.1 GCA_016303195.1 Oscillospiraceae bacterium
CGGATTATCAGGCAAAATTTGACGAAAAGACGTGCATGAATCCCTATGTGGACAGGTTCTTAATCCGTCATGCTGTATAATTCATTTTTCCCGAATGAAATAATTATCTCAGTGTATTCACCCTGTACGGAATCTGCGGAAACAGTGTGGCCGAGCTTGTTGCAGAGCTTTTTAACAATATACAGTCCCATTCCTGTTGACTTTGCATGAGTATGCCCGTTTTCACCTGTGAATGATTTTTCAAATATTTTAGGAAGGTCGCCTTTAGGTATGCCGATACCGTTATCACGGAAATGGAGGACGGTTTTGTCATCAAACTGTTCAGCCCATACCTTTATTTCAGGTTCACGTTCGTGGGACAGATACTTCATGCTGTTTCCCATAAGCTGACCAAGTATGAACTGCATCCATTTTGAATCAGTCATAACATTAACATCAAGACCCTCAGTGCTGAGTGAAACATTATGCTGTTGAAGTTCATTTCGGTTCTTCACGGCAGTATCGGCAAAAACACGTTTCAGCGGGACGTTTTTGATTATATAATCTTTCTCGGCATTTCCGCTTCTTGTGTAATAAAGAACGTTTTCAATATATTCATCGATACGGTTAAGCTGTTCGGTATATTTAGAATTTCCCTCATTATGGCTCATAAGCTGAAGACTTGCCACGGGAAGTTTTATCTCATGCACCCAAAGCTCGATATATTCACGGAAATCTTTTGTCTCACTGCGGTGTTCGGATATCTTTTCACACATTGCTTTATCAGCGCCCTGTAAGATGTCGTAAAAGACTGCTCCGTCATAAAACTCAGGACATTCTGCAATTTCTGAAATGAGGTATTTGCTGTCGAGTTCCTCAAAGCAGTTTATCAGCTTGTCATAATAGCTTTTTCTGCGGATGAGTTCACGCAGTTCTGCACATATCACGCCGAGCAGAAGAATAATGTTTACGATTATCATGGCCTCCTGTGTCATGCGGAAGATGTAAAGAAAGATAAGGCAAAGCGCCCATGAAGCAGTGTATATCAGATAGCATGGCAGGCGGTCACGGAAATACTCTTTAAGATTCATTTCAGCACATACCCCTGTTTCTTTCTTGTTTCGATAGCCTCGGTAAATCCGAGATCGGACAGTTTTCCACGGAGACGGCTTATATTTACGGAAAGGGCATTATCGTTGACAAATTCGTCATTATCCCATAAAGCAGTCATAAGCTCGTCACGGGTAACGATCTCGCCGATCCTGTCGAGCATGACCTGAAAAATTATCATTTCATTCTTTGTGAGTATCTGTTCGTTTCCGTTTCGTGTAAGACTGCCTTTCACACTGCTGACTTCCGCATCATGATACATCTGAGTATTTGAAGAAGTTTTTGCGGAACGTTTCAGAACGGCGGATATTCTCAGGAGCAGGATAGTCGGATTATACGGCTTTGTTACATAATCGTCAGCGCCGTAACTCATTGAAAGCACTTCATCGATCTCAGTTGTACGGCTTGTGAGCATGATAACAGGGGTGTCGCTGACTTTGCGGAATTCTTGCAAAAGCGCCTGTCCGTTGACTTCGGGAAGGTTGATGTCAAGGAGAATAAGGTCGGCATCGGAATTTTTCATTTGTTCCGCAATATTATGCAGTTCTGTAATGCAATGGGCTTCATATCCCGAATTGTTGAGCAGGACGGCGACTTCGTCACGAAGTACCTGTTCGTCCTCTATAATAAGTATCTTTTTCATAAAAACCTCCGTTTTGATAGGTTAAATATCTTGTTTTATTATATCATGTAATAATTTTTAAGTCAATGCTGATGAATAAGATGTCCACGGCAACAGCATTTACTTTTTTGCGTTAAATCATAGATATTGAGAAACGTCCGTAAAGCATCGCTGCGCTTGCTTTACTGCTTTTTCAGGGGGACGCTGTCCCCCTCATTCACCCCCTGCAAGGGAGATAACATCCCCCTTGACCCCAGAACGTGCGCCTGCGGCGCTTTTTTTATTTTTTAAAAGTAAATGCTGTTGCCGTGAGCGTCAGGCACGCAAATCAATTGTTTTTGTAGGGGCTGCCTTTGGCAGTCCTTAAAATAGCACAGAATGTCAGAAGGACCGCCGAAGGCGGCCCCTACAATTTCTTTCTTAAATTCGTCAAATTATTTTGAAAACTGATTTGAGTGACAAGATAGCCCTTGTATATTATATACTAATCAAAGATGAAACTTTTGTGAGTAATTACAAAGTTAAAAACCAAATCGTCTAAATTTACAAATCAAAATCACTTGTTGTCATAAAGGTGAATTCATCATAAACAATTTATTATTGCAAGGAGAATATTTATGAAAAAGGTTTTATCAACAGCAATGGCACTTTCAATGATACTGGCATTTGCATCATGCACTGAAAAGACGGATGCACCATCGTCCGAAGTATCTGAGTCTTCAACAACAGCAGAGAATATCACAGAGGCAGATCCATCATCCGAGGAAGAAGACACAGACGAAGACATCCCGAAATATAAGAAATATGCAGGAATGACCGCAAAGGAGATAGTTGATTCACTGACAATGGAGCAGAAAGTTTCGCAGATGCTTCTTCCTGCGGTGTATTACATGGAAGAAGGGCTGATGCAGGAATATGACTTTGGAAGTGTCCTGTCAACTTTCGACCTGTTCACAAGTGATGACTGGTGCGAGATGATAGACTGGCTTCAGCAGGAAGCGGTCGAATCCGAGGCGGGAATACCGTTTATTTACGGACAGGATGATGTACATGGAGTGAACTATGCATTGAATACGGTTCTGTTTCCGCATAATATCGGTATCGGAGCGGCTAATGACGAAGAACTGACATATGAGATGGGACTTATAACAGCCGACGAAGCAAAGATGTGTCATATGTTATGGAACTATTCGCCTGTATTGGCGCAGTCTGCCGATCCACGCTGGGGCAGAACATACGAAAGCTACGGTGCGGATCTTGATATGATAAAGAAGCTGAGTACAGCATATTCAAAGGGACTTGTTGACGGAGGTATGATAGCCTGTGCAAAGCATTTCTTTGCAGAGGGCAATGTCCTTTACGGAACAGGCGAACAGACAGAGCATGATATGCTTATCGACCGAGGAAATGCCGAACTGACAGAAGATGAGATAAAGGAACAGCTTGCATTATATCAGGCGCAGATAGATGCAGGAGTGCAGACTATAATGATAAGTCATTCATCGCTTAACGGTGTGAAGATGCACGAAAATAAGGAATACATCATGAAGCTGAAAGATGAAATGGGCTTCAAGGGTTTTATTGTCAGCGACTGGAATTCCGTACAGAACACTTCAGCAGAGACATATGAGGAACAGATAATAAATTCTGTAAACGCAGGAATTGATATGTTAATGGAAGTTGACACATATGAGGAGGTTTATGAAATAATCATCAGCGCAGTCAAAAACGGCGATATTTCGGAAGAAAGAATAAACGATGCGGCTGAGCGCATAATTCAGGTGAAGCTGGACAGCGGAGTTTTTGACGATCCGTTCATGAATGATCTTGACACTAAGCAGAAAGAAACGGGTTCGGAAGAATACCGTGAAGTTGCGGAAAAACTTGTCGAGGAAAGTATGGTACTGCTGAAGAATGACAACGAAGTTCTTCCGATAAAAGAGGGGATGTCTGTATATATCACAGGCCCTGCCGCAGACAATGCACACGCTCAATGCGGCGGCTGGACACTGCAATGGCTCGGAAGTCCTGAAAAGGATATTCCCGGAGCAACAACGATTCTTGAGGGTTTCAAGGAAAAGGCTGAGAAGTATGGAATAAATGTTATCACCGACAAATCCGAAGCCGAAAATGCAGATGTTGTACTGCTTGTGGTAGGTGAGGATTCCTATTCCGAGTGGGAAGGCGATACCGAGGACATGGAGCTTTGCGGTGAACTTGGACTTGAAGGAAACCGTAAGGCAATTGAAGAAGCCGCTAAACTTGAAAAGCCGACTATTACCTGTATAATCGCAGGCAGACAGGTGATCCTTGACGAGGATGACTACAATAACTGGGACAGCGTTGTAATGTGCTATCTTCCCGGAACAGAAGGACAAGGCACAGCGGATGTTCTTTGCGGCGGAAGTGACTTCACAGGAAAACTGCCGAGTCCGTGGTACAGTTCAGTCGATCAGATCGGCACAGATGAGTGCTGGCTTGAAAAGGGATTCGGACTTTCATATAAAGAATAATATCCCTGCGGATTAAGGGCGGTTCTCTTACAGAAGTTTTTACACGTGAT
>JAEDMD010000186.1 GCA_016303195.1 Oscillospiraceae bacterium
CGATATGCTCCCCGAAGCTGCACTTTTCACAGTAAGCTACATTCTGCTCCGTATATGGGCAGGAGGATACCATGCATCTACGCCACTAAGATGCACTGTTATTTCGGACTTCATCCTTATTGCGGCACTTCTTGGAATGCGGACGGCAGAGACAAATAAAAACGCATTTTTAGTATGTACGGCTGTTTCAGCCATGATACTTGTTCTGCTTATGCCTGTTGAAGACCTGCATAAACCTCTTGACATGGCAGAAAGGAAGAAATACCGCAGAAAAGGTCTGATAGTTCTGACATTTGAAGCAATGGCATCGGTTATTTTTTATGAAGCAGGTATTTTTTACCTGTACAGCGCTGTTTGTATGGCATGGCAAATGCTTGCGGCGGTGCTTATAATGGGCAGAGTGAAGAACTGCCTGAAAGGAGGGAAAGAATATGAGGGAAAAACTTGAGAAACTTGTAACAAAGCTGGGGAAGGCTGTCGCTGATATTGCTGAAACTACGGCTTCTGCAACAGCAAATCAGGCGTGTATGTGGCTGACATATCAGCCCGAAGAACCTGACGAGATCAAAGCGCTGAAAAAAGATTAAGAGATCGCTCCGCAAATGCGGAGCATTTCTTATTTAGCCCCGACGATGATGATGCATTTCGTACCCATAACTGCTGCTTTTTGTACCATAAGTCGATTTTTCCTCTGTTTTTTCGCCATAATATTCATAGTACAAATATGAAAGGCAATTATTTCAACATGAGAAGCAAAACAGCTGTAATAACAGATACAGATAAATACCTCACCAGAACTATTTCCCGCAAACTCTCAAAACTCGGCTATAAGGTAATCAGTTCCGAAAAAGTACAGGACAAGCCTGAAATAGACCTTCTTGTATCGGGCGATTGCAGATGCGAAAAGATAAGCGATATTGTAACGATAATGGAAAGATCCAACTGCGGACAGATAATCTCCCTTGACTGCATTTCAGACAAAAAAGACGGACAGCGCTCGATGTTTACCTATAATTCCTACGGCAGTGAAAGGCTTATACGAGAAAGAATGAAGAACACGGATGTGAAGATCAGCTTTGTGAGACACGGATTCGGCAGGTGCTTCATGGATGATATCCGTGACCGATACCGTATACATACTCCCGATAAAAAACGCATATCCGAAAGTCTTGCCGATGCAGTTGCGGCTCTTGCAGAAACAAACAGTAATGCTGATATTTATGAACTTGATGCTGAAATATGATTACAAAAAGGTGAAAAAAGTATCATGACACTTGATTTCTGCGGAAGTGTGTGCTATAATACCCTTGTATCTTATCCATAATGTGGAAAGGTAACATCTTTTAAGGAGAAAATTGAATATGAAAAACACTGTTTTGACCCTTCTGAAGCAGAAGCAATCAGGTGACAAGATCACGATGCTTACTGCCTATGATTTCACGACAGCTAAGATCATGGATGAATGTGGTGTGAACGCCATCCTTATCGGCGATTCTCTCGGCATGGTCATGCTCGGCTATGAGAATACTCTCCCTGTTACTATGGAGGATATGATCCATCATACAGCGGCAGTTTCACGTGGCGCAGAGAATGCTTTCATTGTGGCTGATATGCCTTTCATGTCATATCAGGTAAGCGTGGAGGATGCCGTTATCAACGCAGGAAGACTTGTCAAGGAAGGCGGCGCTAACGCTGTAAAGCTGGAGGGCGGCGCTGAGGTGTGCCCGCAGATAAAGGCTATCGTCAATGCATCCATCCCCGTTGTCGCACATCTGGGACTTACTCCGCAGTCTGTCAATGTTTTCGGCGGATTCAAGGTTCAGGGCAAGACCATTGACAAGGCTGAAAAGCTGGTGAGAGATGCCCTTGAAATTCAGGAAGCAGGCGCTTGCGCCGTTGTTCTGGAAGGTATCCCTGCTCAGATAGCTGACATCATCACAAAAAAGCTGTTCATCCCTACCATTGGTATAGGCGCAGGAAACGGCTGTGACGGTCAGGTACTTGTTTATCAGGATATGCTTGGACTTACAACAGGCCATACACCGAAATTCGTCAAGCGTTTTGCAGAAGTAGGCGCTCTTATGCGTCAGGGTATCAATGATTATATCAGCGAGACAAAGAGCGGTTCTTTCCCTGCTCAGGAGCATACCTACGCAGTTGATGAAAATGTTGTCAGTGAACTTATGAAGGAGTGTTGAAATATGAAGATCATAAATAATATAGACGAAGTACGTGCGCAGGTAAAGGAATGGAGAAAACAGGGGCTTACAGTCGGTCTTGTTCCGACAATGGGCTATCTTCACGAAGGTCATGCAAGCCTTATCGATGCATCTCACCGTGACAATGACAGAACAGTAGTTTCTGATTTCGTGAACCCGATGCAGTTCGGCCCGACCGAGGATCTGGAAAGCTATCCACGTGATATCGAACATGATGCCGCACTCGTTGAAGCTCACGGCGGCGATATCATTTTCCACCCTGAGCCGTCAGAAATGTATCATGAGGGATTTTCTTCATTCGTTGATATGACCGTTCTCACCGAGGAACTCTGCGGTCTCAGCCGTCCTGTTCATTTCAGAGGTGTCTGCACAGTTGTATCAAAGCTGTTCAATATCGTCCAGCCTGACCGTGCATATTTCGGCAAAAAGGATGCCCAGCAGCTTGCAGTTATCCGCCATATGGCCGATGACCTGAATATGGATATCGAAATAATCGGATGCCCTATAATCCGTGAAGCAGACGGACTTGCCAAAAGTTCAAGGAATACATATCTCAATGCAGACGAGAGAAAAGCCGCACTTGTACTGTCACAGGCTGTAAAACTGGGTATGGATATGGTAAGGAACGGCGAGAAGAACTGCGCTGACATCATCGGCGCAATGAAAAAGCATATCGAAGCTGAGCCTTTGGCTAAAATAGATTATGTCAAGATAGTTGACTGCAAGACAATGCAGCAGATCCCTGAACTTGACCGACCTGCTCTTTGTGCAATGGCTGTATATATCGGCAAGACACGCCTTATCGACAATTTCTTCACTGAGGATGTTTAAGGAGGCAGGTCAATGGAAATATCAATGCTCAAAAGCAAGATACACCGTGCCGTCATAACTCAGGCTGAACTGAATTATGTGGGAAGCGTGACTATTGACGAAGACCTTATGGATGCCGCAGGACTTTATGAATATGAACACGTTCATATAGTTAATGTCAACAGCGGAAGCCGCATTGAAACTTACGTCATAGCAGGCGAACGAGGAAGCGGTGTTATCTGTCTTAACGGAGCGGCGGCACGTGCAGGTCAGAAAGGTGACCTTGTTATCATAATGTCATATGCAAATATGACTCCCGAAGAAATAAAAACTCACCGCCCGAAAGTTGTTTTTGTCGGTGAGAGCAATGAGATAGTCCGTGTTGCAGACTACGAAAAACACGGACTGCTTGAAGACAACTAAATGTTGCTCAAATAAAAGCAGCTTCATCCTTTATTACATTCTGTATGACACTTTGCCTTATGCCGAAGGAAGATATTTTTTACACTCATGCAGTGATCGCAAATTCTGATAAATTCGGTATCAACGGAACAGACAAGGCTCATATTACCGAAATAGGAAGCATAAACGGTGATGTTTCGGGCAATGGCGAAGGAATAACATCAAGAGATGCTCTTGCTATTCAGAAATCCACGCTGAAACTCATTGATTCTCTCCCCTGAAAAAGACAATTATGACAAATAATTTGTTAATTTTTCTTGTTTTCTATTGATTTTTCACTGAACATATGTTATAATATCACTATATCATTATAGGAGGTACAGTTATGATACTGAATAAAGAGATCTACTGGAATATCATGGATTATATCTTTCTGAATAACCATTTTATCGAAAATCCGACAAATCCGCAGGAGGTCATCGTTCTTGAACAGCCTGAGGAAGGTAAGGGCGTATGGCTGAAGGATATCATCAGCAAATTTGAAAATGAAAAATGTCCGAGAGAGGCTATTCTTTCGGTTTATCACACTCTTGAAATGCGTGATATCATCAGAGCAAACTACGCTGCCGCTTTCAAGGATTACAGAATCCTCGATCTTACTTCAAAGGGATATGACGAATATCTCAAGTATAAGGGCATAGTCTGAGCTTTTATCAGCCCAAAACAAAAGGTATCGTACATAAGGGTGGTACTCATATAGCAGCTTTATATGTAATTATCGGGGGGAAACCTTTCTGAGGAAAGGTTCTTCCCCCGAACCCCCTTTCCAAAGACTT
>JAEDMD010000187.1 GCA_016303195.1 Oscillospiraceae bacterium
CTTTTTTTTATTTTTTAAAAGTAAATGCTGTTGCCGTGGTACTCCGCAATAATTCTATTGAATTATGCGAAAAAATATGATATAATAACCCTGACGGCTATTATTGCCGAATTCAAACGATCAGAGATCAAGGAGGAGATCTTTATGCCATTTATCGATGTTAAAACAAATGTTAAAGTTTCAGAGGAACAGAAGAATTCTATCAAGTCCGCTATGGGACAGGCTATAACCGCTATCCCCGGAAAAACCGAAAGCTGGCTCATGGTTGGAATCAAGCCTGAGTATGACCTCTGGTTCAAGGGCGACAAGTCCGCTGCTGCTATGGTGGAAGTTTCCATCTTCGGAGGCGCTTCCCACAACGCTTTTACTACCCTTACAAGCCATATCACAGGTATTCTCACAGATCAGCTCGGCATCCCATCAGACAGGATCTACGTCAAATACAACGAAGTCGAAAACTGGGGCTGGAACGGCTCGAATTTCTGAGGTGACTGAAATGAAAAAGATTTTCGGTGTGCTGACTGCGGCTGTTATCTGCGCTTCATCCGTGACAGCTTTGCCATTTGTCAGCAATGATATCAACGTCAGTGCGGAGGAATGGTGCTACGCAGGCGAGACTTGTGAACCGCTTCATGATACCTCCCGTGACATTCAGACGGAGGGTGTTGGAAATCCGCTTAATTTCGGCGAGAGAAATACTCCTGCCGATGCTTCAACTGCGGAGATACGTGCCATCAACCACAAAATGACCGTTCAGGAGGTCAAATACGCCCTCTACAAGGAGATCGACGAGCATTGGGAGCTTATATCTACCCGTCTCGGTCAGCCCGAACGTGAGAAGATGTACGCTCTTTTCCTCGGTCTTGGTTCAAGAGAATCAACTCTCGGCGAGGGTAAGATCGGTTCAGACCACGAAACTGCTTACGAGGACGGCTGGGGTGTGAATTCCGCTCACGCTTACGGAACTCTCCAAACCGCTGTTACGGCTTTCGCAGGCTGTGACCCGAAGTTCATGCCTGAGGATAATGTCCCCGAAATGTTCCAGTATGACTTCACGGAAAAGAATTTCTATGACTGCATAATCTCCAATCATATGGGCATCAGAAAGATACTCCACTTTGCCGAGATTTGCATGAATGAGCAGGGGATGAACGACTATCAGGTCGTAAGAAACAGTCTCAAAGGCTTCAATACAGGCTGGTGCAACATGGCAGAGGATGACGGTGCTTATGCTACCTATGCCGATGAGATATGTGCAATGGCGCAGTTCTACTACAACGAGGGACACCTCTATGACAACGTTTTCACATGGACAGCCGCCAACGGAGAGGCTATCAACAAATACCGTACTCCAGACCGCTGGAAATGGTGGGGCGATACTGCTCCAAGCATGGCTCCGATTGCCGAAAAACAGGAAACTACCACTACTACCACTGAGACTGCCACAACTACAACAGAGACCACAACTTCCGAAACCACTGCAACATCATCAGAAACAACTTCTACATCCACCTCCGAAGAAAAGACCGATACCATTTACGGCGACGCAAACTGCGACGGCGAGATAAGCCTCGGAGATGCTGTTCTCATCATGCAGTCGATGGCTAATCCGTCAAAGTTCGGCATCGACGGCTCGGATGCAGGAAAGATCACCGCTCAGGGCTTGAAAAATGCCGATTGTTCGGGAAATAATGACGGTGTGACAAATATGGACGCTCTTGCTGTTCAAAAGTATATGCTGAAAATAATATCTTCACTTCCCGAAACATGATAAAAAAGCAAAAACTCCCGATTTTTCGGGAGTTTTTACCTTTTAGGGTGGTTTATATGAAATTTCTGGATGTCGTTATTTATTCGGCGCTTTCCTCAGTGAACTGCTGTCTCTGGTGACCGCCTCTGCCTCCGCCGAAACCGTTCTGCGGGAACTGCGGTTCGCCGTTTTCATCGGTAGGTATCTCTATGCCATCGGGCATCTGCGGTCTGCCGTCCTCACCTGTGGGAGGCTCAAATCCTTCGGGCATTTCGCCGTTTTCACCGAACCGACGGTTTCCGTTCATTCCGCCGAATCCCATCATTCCGCCGCTTTCAGCCTCGGCTGTTATCTCTGTGCCGTCTTTGAGAGTTCCGCCGACAGATATGGAATATTTGTCAGCCTGTACAGCAGTTTCCCTTCCGCCTGTAACTGTTCCGCCTGAATAAGCCTTGCAGTCAGTGCAGTTCTGACCTGCATTGCCGTTTGCAGACATGAAGGACACTATTACATTCCCCTCATCGTCAACAAAGCTGTATCTCTGTGAAAGGTCGGTATTTCCTGCTGTCATGGTGATAATGCTTGTGCCGTTGTAATTTATGCTGTTGCCGCTGTCTCCGCAGTCAAACGGTTCTTGTCCGTTAGCGCAGATATAGCCGCCGTTGAAGTTTATATCGCCGTTTGAGTCGAATGCGTCATGGTCGCCGTTAGCGGAATTTACAACAGCAAGACCGCCGTTGATATTGAGTGTGCCCGTAGAAGTGGACATCATTCCGCCGTGGCCGAAATTGTTCTCGGTTGTTGTGTCAAGCGCACCGCCTGCGGCATTGTAGCCGTCATCGCCTGAGATTATGTAGACCGTACCGCTGTTCTGGTTGATAGTCACGCCCTCGATGCCTTCGTAGCAGTTGGCAATGTATATCTGGACGCTTTCAAAGTCATTCTCAGCATTTTCGCCGATATTCAGCGTTCCGTCGGAATGTATGCCGTCGTCGCCTGCGTTTATGGTGAAGTATCCGCCGAAAATGTCAATGTCGCCGTTGGAATGGATGCAGTCATCGGATGAATCTATATTGAAAGTACCGCCGCTGATGTTTATTTTTGTGCCTGCCTTCAGACCCTTTGTGCTGTCGGATGTACTTTCGTCAGTTGAAGTATTTTCATCGGCAGTGATGTTTGCAAGCTGTGTCGGAGCGGTATTATTTGAATCACCGCTGTTTGTGAAGTCCTCGTTTCCGAACGGCATACCGCCGAATCCGTCAGCGTTTTCCTCACCGAACTGTCTGCCGCCGTGACCGCCGAACATTCCGCCGCCGAAATTATCTGTGTGAGTCTTGGTCGATTTCTCATGACCGCCGCCGCTGACGATATCAAAAGTTCCGTCTGTGACAGTGAGAGTGGTTTCAGCCTGTATACCGTCATTTGCGGCTGTAATATCAAATCTGCCGCCTTCAATGTAAACAAATCCCATGCCCTCATCGGTGGCATTTGTAGACTTGATGCCGTCGCTTCCTGCGTCGATGGTAATATCTCCGTCAGCGATAGCAACGTAGTCTTTTCCCTTTATACCGTCATTTGCGGCATTAACTGCAATGTTTCCGCCTGTGATTACAATATCGTCCTTGCTCTGGATGCCGTTCATGTAATTGCCGTTGACAGTCAGACTGCCCGAACCGTTTATCGTAAGGCTGTCCTCGCTGAAAACAGCGGCGCTGGGAGCATTTTCGTCCTCGGCATTTGCATAGGTCTTGCCGTCGGTAACTGTATTCTCGCTTCCCTCAGCAAGAGTTATGAACACCTTGTCAGCGTCCTGCACATAGATCGCAGAGGAGTCCGAACAGGTTATATCCACACCGTCAAGAACGAGCTGAACCTTAGCTTTCGGAGCGTTTACGATTATCTGACCGTCCTTGAGAGTACCCTTGATAAGGTAAACTCCCTCGCTTGTGATAGTCACACTCTCGCCGCTCAGTTCAATTGTTTCAGTGATCTCGTCATAGCTTGGGTCGAGGTCACGCTTTGAGAAAAGCTCGCTGTCGGATGTTTTCACATTCGATACCGCATCAGCCGAAAGGCTTGAAGCCTGCTTTGTCTCGGCTGTTGTGTCCTCGCTCACGGAGCTTTCGGATCTTGTGATGTCGGTATTTACATTCTCACTGCATCCTGTTGAATATGCCGCAATAGCGACTGACGCAGTAAGGAATGCCAGAGTTCTTTTTATTTTCTCGATATTTCTCATAAAATTCACCACTTTCTTCTATTCCGATTCCCCGTGAACTTTGTTTTTCTCTATGTTTGTATTATAGAACAGGGATATGTAAAATTAGTGATAGAAAACTGAATTGGAGAAAAAAGAATGTGATAGGAAATGTGACAGAAAGGTGTCAGAATGCGTTCTTTATGATAGTTTCAAGGGCATGGCGCATCTTTTCATAGCCGCTGAGCTGTTTCAGCAGGCTGTCAGCACGTTCACGGCACTGCTCACGGGTCTTGCCTGCAATGTAGCGTTT
>JAEDMD010000188.1 GCA_016303195.1 Oscillospiraceae bacterium
GCGATGCTTTACGGACGTTTCTCAATAACTATGCCTTACCACAAAAAAGTAAATGTTGTTGCCCTGTAACTGAAAATGATAAGTATTGACACAAATTAAAAAAAGTGGTATAATTTTTAATGGATAATTATTATGTAATATCGGAACTAAAATATACACTCAGTACATGGGATTTTCGCAGTTTCGGGTAAACGGAGGTCGTTAAAATGAAAAAGATCAGCATCAGAACAAGCCACCCGTATGAGGTGCTTATCGAGCGAGGTCTGTTAAGCAAATGCGGCGAACTTATCGCTCAGGTCACATCCTCAAGAAAGGCTGTTATCGTTACCGATGATACAGTAGGCGGGCTTTATGGTGATATTGCTGCTGATTCCCTGAAAAAAAGCGGATTTGAATGTGATACTTTCACTTTTCCACACGGCGAACAGTCGAAATCTCTTTCAAATCTTGGCGACATCTATGACTTCCTTTGTAAGTGCAACATAACAAGAAGTGACATCCTCATCGCTCTCGGCGGAGGCGTTGTGGGCGATATTACAGGATTTGCCGCTGCATCATTTCTCCGTGGCATTGATTTCGTGCAGATACCGACAACTCTCCTTGCACAGGTGGATTCTTCCGTAGGCGGAAAAACTGCGATCGATATTCCTGGCGGAAAAAATCTTGTAGGCGCATTCAAACAGCCTTTGCTGGTCATCTGCGACAGCGATGTGCTGAAAACTCTCCCGAAGGAGACACTTGCCGAAGGTATGGGCGAGTGCATCAAGTATGGTATGATACGTGATGAAAAGCTGTTTGAACTTATGGAATCCCATACCCTTGAAACAGTTGACGATATCATGGACGAGATGGTATATTCATGCATAGACATCAAACGTGATGTTGTTGAGCATGATGAATTCGACAGAGGCGAGAGGATGATACTGAATTTCGGTCACACCCTCGGTCATGCCCTCGAAGCATGGCATCATTATACAGATTATGCACACGGATGCGGAGTTGCGGCAGGAATGTGCCTTATAACAGACAAACTTGCACCTCAGCATTCGGAAAGACTTAAAAAGTGCTGTGAAGCGTATAAACTCCCGACAGGTACGGATATCCCCATGAACGAACTTCTTCCATTCTGCTCAAAGGATAAGAAGAACGAGGCTAAGAATATCAATTACATAATCTGCAATGAGATCGGCAAGGCTGAGATTGTGAAAGTTCCTTTCGGCGAATTTTGCCGACTGATGGAGGACTGAGCATGAATATACGCATAAGCCCGTCAGTTTTAAACGGCGCAGTAGAGATACCATCATCCAAAAGCTGTGCCCATCGAGCAATAATCTGCGCTGCACTTTCTTCAGACAGCGAGCCGTCTGTTCTCAGCGGTATCAGCTTCTCAAAGGATATTGAAGCGACTCTCGGAGCAATGGAGGCATTCGGCGCAAAATGGGAGCTTACCGACAAGGAAAGCGGAACAGTTACCGTGTACGGTATCGGCTCTGAACGTGTGAGCGGAAAGCGTACTGTTGACTGCAACGAAAGCGGTTCGACACTTCGCTTTGTCATCCCGATAGCCGCCGCACTTGGCTATGATACAGAATTTATCGGCCGTGGCAGACTTCCTCAGCGACCGATAGATATTTATACCCGTGAACTTGGCAGAAACGGCATCTCTTTCGATTATAACAATACCATGCCGTTCGGCATCTCAGGACAGCTTGAAAGCGGAACGTATGAGATAGAGGGAAATGTCTCATCGCAGTTCATCACAGGTCTGCTTTTCGCACTTCCGATGCTTGATGGCGATTCACTGATAAAGCTGACATCACATCTTGAATCCCGTCCTTATGTCGATATAACCATCGACACCATGAAGCGTTTCGGCATTGAGATAGAGGAGACTGAAACATCCTATATTATAAAAGGCGGACAGAAATATCATTCTCACAGCGAACGAATTGAGGGGGATTATTCACAGGCGGCATTTTTCTTCGTGGCAAATGCCATCGGCTCACAGGTGGAGCTGAAAAATCTGCTTCCTGACAACGTTCAGGGGGACAGACAGATAACAAAGATAGTCAGCGAAACCTGCAAAGACGGAAGGATCGGCAGTTTCAGGGCTGACTGCTCGGACATTCCCGACCTTGTGCCCATACTTTCAGTACTTGCGGCATACGGAAGCGGCGAATCTGTAATTTACAATGCTCAGAGACTCCGTATCAAGGAGAGCGACCGCCTCGAAACAACTGCCGCAATGCTCAACGGTATCGGCGGTGATGTTGAAGTTACAGAGGACGGACTTATTATCAGACCAACAAATTCATTAAAAGGCGGGACTGTTGACGGCTGCGGCGATCATCGTATTGTAATGGCAGCGGCAATTGCGGCGCTCGGATGCACAGGCGATGTTGTCATCACAGGTGCTGAGGCTGTCGAAAAGTCCTATCCCGATTTCTTCAAGGACTACACAAAGCTCGGAGGTAAGGCAAATGTCATCGATTTGGAATAACAGGATATCGGTATCTATCTTCGGAGAGGCAAGCGGCCCTGCCATCGGTGTGACTATCGACAATCTTCCGTCGGGCGAGTATATCGACTCCGAGGAACTTGCAAAATTCATGGCAAGGCGCTATCCTGCTGTCGGTGGATATCCTGCCGACCCTCATGAAAATATCGTTCCTCATATCATGTCGGGAGTTTACAACGACAGAACCACGGGAACTCCGCTTTGTGCGTTTATACAGAACATTCCCACGGATGAGCCTGAAAATGACAATCTGGACAAGCTGGCAAGACCGGGCCATGCAGATTATACAGGTGCAGTCCGTTACAGAGGCTTCAACGATGTACGCAGCAGCGGACATTTTTCCGATAAACTGACCGCTCCGCTTTGTTTTGCAGGTGCGATATGCGGTCAGATACTTGAAAGACGAGGAATTTACGCAGGAGCGCATATTTTACAGCTCCACAACATCAAGGACAATCCGTATGATCCTGTTAACATCACAAGGGACGGCGTAAAAAGCGTGAGAATAAAGGATTTTCCTGTTATCAATGACCGCAAGGGCTGGATGATGCAGGAGGATATCGAAAAGGCAAAGACGGCAGGCGAGTCACTGGGTGGAGTTATCGAGTGTGCGGCAGTAAATGTCCCTGCCGGTATCGGTTCACCGCTGTTTGACGGTTTGCAGAATACCATTGCACAGCTTATTTTCGGCATTCCCGGAGTTACAGGTCTTGAATTCGGTGCGGGCTTCATGGCGGCAAGAATGCTCGGAAGCCAGAACAATGACGATTTTGTAGTTGACGAACACGGCCACGTTGTAACGAGGACTAACAACCACGGAGGTATTCTCGGAGGTATTTCATCGGGAATGCCTGTGACAGTCCGTGCTGCTTTCAGACCGTCGCCATTTGTGGCAAAATCGCAGAATGCGGTGGATATGAAGAATATGACCGAGGAGAGCTTTTCGGATGTCAGCGGCCATGTACCATGTACCGTTCCTGCGGCAGTTCCGTGCGTGGAGGCGGCTGTGAACATTGCACTTCTTTCACATATGATAGATTATCCGAACTTCTGTTAAGGTGATATTATGCAGGATGAAAACATCAAAAAAATGGCAGAAATGGCAGATACGGAGATAAGGGACGTTCCGACGCTCAACATTCTGCTGTGCTATCTGCTGTACAAAATAAACCATGAAGTGGAAATTGAACAGCTTTACGAGATAGCCATTGAAACCGGCATTGTAAATTATTTTTATTATCAGGATTCCATCGACTATCTTCTGAAAAATCAGCTTATCTCGCTGAAAAAGGACGAAAACGGCATAGATTGCTATGTGATCGAGCCAAAGGGCATTGCCTGTGCAAAACAGCTTAAAACTTATGCTCCGAAGTCATATCGTGACAAGCTGGTACTGGCGGCTCTGCGTTTTTACGCAAGAAGAAAGAATGAAAAAGAAATGAAGATCGAGTACATTCCCGCAGGAAAAGGCTATTATACGCAGATCAGAGTGCTTGATACCAAATGCGATCTGATGGAGCTGAAGCTGTATGCGCCCGATCTTACGCAGGCAAAACTGATCGGTGAGAAGATACTGCTCAATCCGTCAGGCTTTTACGGAAAGGTCATAGAACTGGCACTTTCCAACGAAGAACCGCCTTATGATCTTTCAGATAATTGAGGCAACACCGCACAAAGCCCGCCTGACGGCTTTACACTGAATCTGCGGACATATTTTCCGTCATCTTG
>JAEDMD010000189.1 GCA_016303195.1 Oscillospiraceae bacterium
GACCCCAGAAATGCCGCCTTCGGCGGTTTTATTATTTTTTAAAAGTAAATGCTGTGCCCTGCTCTCCGCTCCGCAGGGGTGGACATTTCTTTTGATTTAGTGTATAATAGTAAAGATAAAAAAAACAGGAGAAATGTATAAGATGAAGAAAAAAATATTTGATCTGACAGTGGCCGCTGTTATGACAGCCGCCTGCGCCTTTCCATGCCTTTCTGCCAATGCCGCAGATGGTATACTCTATGACCAGAACGCCTCAAAATGGAATTATGTCAAGTTCGACAAGTATTCCCAGTCAGCAAGCGATATGCACGTTTCAGGATGCGGTATATTCTCTTTCTGCAACGCTGTCTATGCCCTCAACGGCACTATAACCAATGCCTATGACGTTGCGGAATGGGCTGTTGGCATAGGCGCTTACAGACCCGGAAGCGGCGGTACTTACCGTGACCCGTTCTATGCCAATGTTGAGGAGAAATTCGGTCAGCAGCTCGGTTTTCATGTTGAGGGAACTTACAGCGGAAAAATAACAGACGAACGCATGAAAGAACATCTGAAAAACGGCGGTACTGCGGTAATAAACGTTCCGTGGCACTTCATGGCTGTATCGGGATATAATGAGGAAAATGACACTTTCCATATTCTCGAATGTGCGCCGAACAATAACCGAAAACTGGAGCATGACAGTTGGGTGGATGCGAAAACTATGTGTACAGGCAGAACTGAGGTCTACTGGTACGCACTTCTCAGCGCAACAGGAACGAATGACAAGTCTTTGCCATATGAGTACGATTTCAACGGCGACGGGCTTATAAATTCTGTCGATTCACAGCTTATATCAGTCCGCTATCAGGAAACTCTCAACGGGACTGAACTGGACGAATACGGCATTTGCGATGATATAAGACTTGCCATCGACAGCGAGGGCGATATCAACTATGACGGAGTTATCAATGACAGGGACGCTTCAATGCTTCTTACATGGATAAGCGAGGTCAGAGAAAACGGTGATGTGAACTGCGATAAGGCGATTGACGGCCGAGATGCAACTGTTGTGCTGACTTACTATGCGCTTGCTTCTTCGGGAGTGGCTGACGGCGATATAACAGGCATTGATGAGGGTATAAGAGCCATCGGAGATATGAACGGTGACGGTATCGTCGATGCCCGTGATGCAACAGCTATCCTTTCAAATTATGCAAAGGGCGCTGTAAAATAAAATAAAACTCCCGAATCATTCGGGAGTTTTTCGTTTATATCAGCATAGTTAAGAGTTGAGCAATTATATATAATTGAGAGTTTTCAGCACGAACAGCCATCCCGTCAGTGTGAATGCACTTCCGAGAGTCGCCATCATGACCGCCAATGCGGTGATGCTTCCCTTGTGGCCGAAATTTTTCGCCATTACAAAACAGCTTCCCGTTGTGGCACTTCCAAGCATTACCAGTATCGCTATCAGCTTTTCGCCCCTGAATCCGAAATGCACCGCAACAGGCAGGAAAATAGCGCAGAACAGCACCAGCTTGATGAAAACTATACCCAACGTCACAGGGAGTTTGTCCTTTGCCTCCTCTGCCTTGAATGATGCACCGAGAGCGATCAGTGAAAGCGGTGTTGCCATATTTCCCAGATAGGTCACGGATTTCTGCAATATCACAGGCTGTGGTATACCGATGACCGACCAGAGGATACCGACAATTATTCCGAGGATTATGGGATTCGTGACGATGCCTTTCAATGTGCTGAGAAATAACTGTCTGCCGCCTTTCTGATTTTCCCTGTCGGGCGAGGTAAGCGAAAGCGTAACAACTGCGATTATGTTATAAAGCGGAACTGTACCAACTATCATCAGCGCCGCCATAGTAGCCTCGCCGTAAATATTCTTCACGAAGGCTATGCCTAAAATCGCCGCACTGCTTCTGTAAGCCGCCTGAATTATCTCCCCACGTTCATACCTGTCCTTATGCAGAAGCGAGTACAGACACGCCACAGACACCGATATGAACGTTACTATCATGCAGAACAACACAAACCGTCCGTCCCAGACCGCTTTGAAGTCTGCTGTTGACAAGTCCATGAACAAAAGCGCAGGCAATAACGTGCGGAAAACGAATTTGTTCAGCTTTGCTGTTGTGTGATCATCCAGCAACCCGACTTTTTTTGAGAAATACCCGAATACCATCATCAGGAATACGGGAACTGTGGCATTAAGGCTGAATCTCAGATTCTCGATAAACAAAAATTGTCATCCTTTCATTATTATTCTACAAAATGCACAATAAAAAACACCTTTCATTGTGCAGGTATACAAAGTGTAATTTTTTCAGAAAAAACTAAGGGGGTTTCTGACATTTATTAATAGAAGCGCAGATAAGATGCTCTTAGTGATACTAACATATATGGCGCTTTGAGAGGGATGGATGACCGCTTCTGCGTAGCAATACGCAGAGGTGCGGCCTCCATAAAGGCAGAATATCACCTGCCGCATACTTAATTAATGATATCTCCTTGGACAATAATTTCCAACTCCACCTTAACGGAAAAAGGACTACCGCTTGGCAGTCCTTTTTCTGTTATTTCATTAATTTCAGATTTTCGATCTTTCCCTCTGACATATCGTATTCATAATGCTGGGTTTTCTGCTCACTGCCCTCCTCACGCTCGCTGTCATAGTCATACTTTTCAAGCCTTACGTGCGGATATTGCGAATTGTCAAAAGAATACAGGATAACACGGAAACGGGTTATGTACGAAAATTCTATGAGCCTGCCTTCGTCATAGATGAAGCAGTAGACCTCGCCCATGCTGTAAAATTTATTCATTATATTAACATACGGAACAGCGCAGATAACATCCTCGTACTCGAAAAAATATGTTTCCTCGGTGCATATCCCGTTGTTGATGTGACGTATACGGAGAGGGTCATAATTCTCGCCGAATTCGTAGACGGTATAGTCATCCATTTCATCCGCAGAGGCTATCCACCTGCCGTAATGACCGCTTGAAATGGTGCGTCTGACTGACGGATAGAGCTGACCGAGACCGATAGAGTCCGTACCGTATTTGCGGATAGGAGCCATGTCTGCTTTAAGTTTAAGTTCATTCAGATGCTGGTCAGAATATTTTATTATTTTTGCTATCCTGCCGATAAGAATTCTGAATTCCCACGTTTCAAGCATGACTTCACCCCCGAAAAATCAAATATCATTACTATTATACAATACTTTGGGGGAAAATGCAATATAAAAAGCAATAAAATCATGATAAATTATACATTTTATCGGCATACATCTGTCAATGCAAATGTAATTGAAAAGCAGTGCAAGTCTACACTTTTCTGCATCAGTTAAGCTGATGCGAAATGATATATTAAAATATAATTTGAATCAAATTGTGCTTTAATATGTCATTTCAGACCGAAAATATCAATTATTTGATTCGTTCGATTTTTCTGATCTTGTATTGAAAATCTTCTGTTGCCTCTCTGACCTCTTCGTATTCTATCTCTTTCTTTCGGTACTCATATCCTTTGGGAACAGGTCCGTGACCACGATCTATCCATTCATTTGTTTCGGGATCGAACATTTCAAGAACAATATCAGAAATTATTTCTCTCTTCTCAGGAATTCGTACAATATCAATATAGGGATAAACAATATATTTCCTGCCTATAAATCCGTTGTTTCTCTGCTGCGTGATATCGGTATGTGCCGTTTTCCATGTTTCGTATTTCTTTTCCTCATCGGTCATATCTTTCAAATATTTAGGACGGATCTTTTTAGGAAACAATTCGACCTCAAAGTACTCAAAATCATGCCATCCCGATTTGATAACATTTTCCACTCTCGTTTTAATGCTCAATACATCGATCCATTTCCCCTCGACATTTACTGTATTCTGTATGTCCCTCATTATGAAAACTGCCGCAGAATCGCCGTGTTCGCAGTAAGCGATATACTCCGAATCGTGTATTGCCTTCTTCTTTTTTCCTCCTTTCTCAGGTATTTTCTTCTGTTTTTTGCTCATGGCAAAACCTCCTTATAATAAAATAAGGTCTGTTCGATATGAACAGACCTTTGTGTGTCGGCACTGCTTTAGTTTCCCAGGCCGTCGCCAGCCAAGTATCGTCAACGTA
>JAEDMD010000190.1 GCA_016303195.1 Oscillospiraceae bacterium
CAAAGTTCGACGTTACAGGTCATGCCGCTGACTATAAGAAGGAGTATGAAGCAAAGGAAGCTGAGATACTCGCAGCAGTCGGCGACGATGAGGAAAAGAAGGCTGCTGAGCTGGAAAAGCTCAACGAGAATATCATCCGCATCGCAGGCCGTATCATGAGCTGGAGAGATATGGGTAAGGCTAACTTCATCGACGTTCGTGATGCTTCTGACAGGATTCAGGTATACGTTCGTTCAAATGAAGTGGGCGCTGACCTTTTCAAGACCTTCAAGAAGAAGTGGGATATCGGCGATATCGTTGGTATCGAGGGCTATGTTTTCAGAACCAAGAGAGGCGAGATATCCATTCATGCAAAGGCTATCACTCTGCTTTCAAAGTCACTTCTTCCGCTTCCCGAAAAGTGGCACGGACTCAAGGACACTGACACAAGATACCGTCAGCGTTACCTCGACCTCATCATCAATCCCGATGTTAAGGATACATTCGTAAAGCGTTCAAAGATAATCGCTTCCATCAGACGTTATCTTGACAATCAGGGCTTCATGGAAGTTGAGACACCTATGTTGGTTTCAAATGCAGGCGGTGCGGCTGCAAGACCTTTCGAGACACATTATAATGCTCTTGATGAGGAAGTAAAGCTCCGTATCAGTCTTGAACTCTACCTCAAGAGACTTATTGTCGGCGGACTTGAAAGAGTTTACGAGATCGGCAGAGTTTTCAGAAATGAGGGTGTTGATACCCGTCACAATCCTGAGTTCACACTTATGGAACTTTATCAGGCATACACAGATTATTATGGCATGATGGACCTCACCGAGAATATGTTCCGCCACGTAGCACAGGAAGTTTGCGGTACAACTACCGTTCCTTACGGCGAGTATATGATCGATCTCGGAAAGCCTTTTGAAAGACTGACCATGATCGATGCTGTCAAGAAGTATTCAGGTGTTGACTTCAACGAGATAAAGACTCTTGAAGAAGCACGCAAGATAGCTGATGAAAAGGGCGTTGAGTACGAAGACCGCCATAAGCGTGGCGATATCCTTAATCTGTTCTTTGAGGCTTATGTTGAAGAACACCTCATCCAGCCGACATTCATTATGGATCACCCGATCGAGATATCACCTCTCACAAAGAAGAAGCCCGATGCTCCTGATTATGTTGAGCGTTTCGAGCTGTTCATCACAGGCCGTGAGATGTGTAATGCATACTCCGAGCTGAACGATCCTATCGATCAGCGTGAGCGTTTCAAGGCTCAGGAAGAAGCTCTCAGTCAGGGCGATGAAGAAGCAAACCGCACAGATGAGGACTTCCTCCGTGCATTGGAGATCGGTATGCCTCCTACGGGCGGTATCGGCTACGGTATTGACCGTCTTGTAATGCTTCTCACAAACAGCCCATCTATCAGAGATGTGCTTCTGTTCCCTACAATGAAGTCACTGCCTGCAAACAACGGCCGTCCCGAAAAGGAAGAAACAGAAGAATAATTGCAATAAAGGCGGACATTTTGTCCGCCATTGTATTTTGAGGTGAACTGATGAAAGAGAATAAAGAGAAAGACAGCGGTGAGAAAATTGACGCAAAAAAAGGCGTGTTCCAGAGTTTAAAAGAGGAACAGCAGAAAAAACAGCAGGAGATCGAAGATCAGCAGTTGGAATTGCAGAAACAGGTACAGATGCGTGAAAAGCAGAAGCGTGAAGAATACGAGAAAAAGCTGATGGAAGAAAGGCGGGAGCTGATGCGTCTGAAACAGGGAGTTATCGAGGAAAGTGAACTCATCCCCGAAGACGAACCCGAGGAGGAGATCAAGCTGACTGTCTGGGGAAAGATCAAGAATTTCTTCTACCATAATAAATGGTGGCTTGGACTTGCTTGCTTTGTTGTTCTGCTTGGAGTATATCTGATAGTCGATATCATCAATAAGCCCCGACCTGATATGGTAGTCCTGCTCATCGGCGAATATCCGTCTGTCGGTCAGAACAGCTATCTTTCCGATTATATCGGCTCATTTGCCGAAGACTTCAATGGAAACGGTAAGACCGAAGTTGATGTATATTATATTGATTATCAGAAAGACGGCGGTTATGCAAATTACGCAAACGGTGCAGATACCAAGCTGACAACCGAAATGCAGATAGGCGATGCTGTTATAATTATCGCAGGAGATGCATTCAAGGAACTTATCGAGGACGATATACTTGTTGACCTCAGTGAGATGTATCCCGATAACAGCCATGTGAAAGATCGCTATTTCTATCTGAAAGATACGGATTTTGCCAAGCATATCGGTGTTGCAAAGAGTGATATCCACGAAGATATGTATATTGCACTGCGAACTCCGAAAAAGCTGATGTATTCCGACGCTGATGATATGCAGGAGACATATGACAAGGATCTCCCTGTATTTCAGAAACTCATCGAGGACCTTTCAAAATAAAAAGCAGGACATCATCCTGCTAAAAAATAAGATATTCAATGACCGAGTTTGACATGAGAAATCCCTTGCGTGTAAGGGAAACAATGTCACCGTCAAAGTCAATATAGCCTGCCTTCAGCAATGAGGGCAGTTTTTTTTCTATGTCCGTTCTGTGTTCGGGGACATTGCTTAGTTTCAGCCCCTCTTTCAGTCTCAGACGAAGCATGGAATATTCCTCAAATCCGCATGGCGAGTCATCGGTGATTTCCACAGGCTGAGTTTCACTGTTGATGAAAGCTGAGATATCCCGTGGTACAGCGAATCTTTTTCCGCCAAAGCATGAATGTGCCGACGGGCCTATGCCGATATAATCCTGACATTTCCAGTAACGGCAGTTGTGTCGGCTTTCAAAGCCTTTCTGAGCAAAATTCGATACTTCATACTGCATGAATCCGTGTTCTTCCAGAAGCTGACACATTTGAAGATAAAGCTCGGCGGTTTCATCTTCATTCGGCAGGGAACTGATGATCTTGTCGCAGTCGAATGGAGTGCCTTCCTCGACTTTCAGAATATACGCAGAAACGTGGCGTATAGGCAGTTTGGTGAGATTTTCGATGGAGTATTTCAGTGAATCGGAAGTCTGGTGGGGGAGCGCTATCATCAGGTCGCATGAGATGTTGTCAAATCCTGCCGAAACTGCATCATTCACAGCTTTCACTGCACGTTCGGAATCATGCAGTCTGCCGAGGAATTTAAGTTCCGCATCGTTCATGGACTGCACACCGACAGAAAGACGGTTTATGCCGATATTACGCAGATTGCATAGTTTATCCAAACTGAGCGAGGATGGATTTGCTTCAAGGGTCATCTCAGCATTTGGGCACAGCGAGAACGAATTTCCGATCTCATTGATTATCAGTCCGATCTGTTCAGCGGTCAGCAGGGAAGGAGTTCCGCCGCCGAAATAAACAGTTTCCGCTGAAAGATTTTTATTTCCGTAATATCGCAGATTTCGCAGAACTGCATCAACATAAAGCTCCGTCTGCTGTTTTGTGAAGCAGACGGAGTAAAAATCGCAGTAACTGCATTTTTTTCCGCAGAACGGCACATGGATATAGATACCGACACTGCTCATTTGTTTTTATTCTTCAGGTCAACACGAACGGCAGGCTCCATTTTGAAGAAAAATCCGTTAGCCAGCCATGGAACAACGATGAGGAATGCCAGCAGTCCTAAATTGATGATCCATTCAAATTTGTCCAGCCAGTCATATTTAGTGCCTGCAAAGTCGGGAGCTTTCAGATAAATCCAGATTATCGGAATAAAGCAGACTACCTTGACGATAAGATTGAAGATCGTCGAACCAAAGCCGTTAACAGCTCGTCTGCCGCATTTCTGGCATACAGCGCCGTTAGTTCTGAGAGAGCCTGCTTTGATCTTAGTCCACGGGTTGAAAGATTTCTCACCGCAGTGCGGACAGCAATAAATGCTTTTATTTTTATTATCCATTATTTATCCTTTCAGTTTTCGGCTGTATCTTTCTCAGCCGCAAGGGGAGTGAGTTCTCTGCATAAAGCCGCTTCGGGAGTTCTTGATCTGAACAGGGGCGCTTTTGCAGTTAACGGAACTTCATGCTTTCTGACAGCTTTTTTTCTGGTGCGGAACATAAAAATAATGTCCTCAGGATGAAGAATTACCAGT
>JAEDMD010000191.1 GCA_016303195.1 Oscillospiraceae bacterium
TATTTCAGATTTTGGGTTTTCTTCGACTGCACATTTCTTGACAATTCCACTCATATATGGTTCATGCAATATTATATCTAAATTATAATCCATATTCAGCCTCTTTTTCCATCCCCCATAATCCGTAGGGATCATTTCTAAGTTCATTTTCATACAGCGATACAACTGACCATATATCAAAGAACATAGCCTTGCAGCCACCTATGTATATTTTCTTGATAAGACCTTTTTTGTATGCTATATCCTGTATTTTATACCATGCTTTCACAGGAGGATGACCTGCTTCGATAAACCATTCTTTGGGAGGATATATATGGTTTATTTCTTCATTCGGTGCAAACTTAGCATTGATATCATCGGGAGTTATCGTCTCAACATAGTGCATTGCCGTCAATTTGTAGATATCAACTCCAAGCAGAAGCGCTTTTCCGCCATTGTGGATAGCATAATCAAGTCCGCCTGTTAACGCTTCTCTGCCATGTTTTCCCCAGCCTGAGGTACTGATAGTATCACTGCCCGTATATGTATCAGGCATTTTTCTGAACGTATCCGCTACAATGCCCATTGCAGTTCTTTCAGTGTCGGGATCAAGAATCTTGATCTTCACTGTTATGCCAATTTTTTTATCGTCCTCGGTTAGTTCAAGTTCTTTGCTTAGTCTCAGAGCAGGCATGAAAATACTGCCATCATCGGTGACAAGTTCTTTCAGTGTATCAATGACTGTCAATGCCCCGCCTTCCAGTTCACCGAAACTACTAAGCGAACTGTGAACTTCCAATGTCATTCCCTTATTAATTCCTAATTCTTTCAAAGCACTTTTAAGCTGTTCTTTTGTTACCATAATCCCCTCTCCTATTTTAATGAAACTCCAAGTTCGTATGCTTCTTCCAGTGCGGTATGTCCCTCAATATCACCGATATCCTTAACTCCACGAACAAGAACCGTGCCGATGCTTTTAAGCTTGAAAAAGTCCAGTATCATCTGATACTGCATGATTACAGGATCAAACAGGTTCGGCAGTTGAGCTGCTCCGACAAGTAGTAAACCAAGTTTCTTTATATGGAAAGAATTTCTCATTGGTGTATGAAGTCTGTCAACAATCGCTTTCAGCTGGGCGCTGATTCCATAAAAATATACAGGAGATGCTATAACAACTATATCCGCATTTTTCAGTTTTTCGTAGATCTGAATCATATCATCATTCTGAAAGCATTTATTGCCTTCCCGTGAAAAGCAACTGTTGCAGCCTATGCAGGGATTCACCTTATAATCGGCAACTGATACTATTTCCACGTTATTGTTCACGGCAGCACCTTCGGCAAAGCTTTGGGCAAGTAATGCAGTATTGCCGTTTTTTCTCATGCTGCCTGTGAGAATTATTATATTGCTCATTGTGTTATTGTCCTTTTTTTCACTTGTGATAGTTAATCGAGCCTCCTTCCGGAGGCTCAATACTACTCATTTTATTCTGTTATAATAATGCTCAAGTTTATCGTCACAAATTGAAGTAATTTGCTTTTTCTCGTCATCGCTCAGATTCTTCCACACTGTCGGTTCGACTTCAATGATACCGAGAGTTTTGGTGTGTCTGAGCATTTGCATATCTTCAAAGCGTTTGAACGGATTGGAAAGGATATTCCGCTGAGCGTCCTTGTCGGTGTAGCCGCCTTTTGCAAATATGCTGTTTGGCTTCTCTACTACAAGTCCCGAACTTCTGCGTTCCTCATAAAAACTGCGGAAATATGCGGAGATATCATCGAGCTTTACGCGACCTTTGTTGTCTGCATTGGCGAATATCGCTTTCAGCAGGACAGGCTTATAGGAATAGCTCATATCCATCTGCCCGACCATTTCCATGAACAGCTCCTTGCGGTTGCTGTCATTGATAAGTTTCCATCCGTTGGCTTTTGCTGTTGCTTCCAGCGTTTCTTCGGTGAAGTATTTCAGCTGCTTATGCTCGCTCATAGGAACTATCAGATCAGGGATGATCTTCCCTTCACGGATATATCTTTCAACAGTCTCGGACTGAACATCCACACGGCGGATAAACTCCATCTGAGATATCATTCCTGCCGCTTCCTCCTGCCAGTTGAAAACATCAACGGCTTCGTAGTCGGTGGCACTTACGGGATAGTCTATCAACGCTTCTGGCTTTTCGCCTCTTTCGTATAACGCTTCTTCGGCGGTACGGTCTTTTCCAAGAACCATCTGCCCGGGGCGGTACTTTTTCAGTCTGAATAATCTGTGCAGAGAATACGGCATATTGTACTGACTCGCATTGTCCACAAAATCAAACACCATGAGAAAATCCTTGCCGTCCGCAAGTCTCATACCACGTCCGAGCTGCTGAGTGTACAGTACCTTTGACATCGTAGGTCGTGCCATGAATAGCACTTCCGTTTCGGGACAGTCCCAGCCCTCATTGAGCAGGTCGCAGGCGCACATCGCCTTGATCTCGCCCTTCTGAAACTTCGCAAGCATCTCCTTGCGTTCCGATGATTTCATACTTCCGCTAACTGCAGCTGCGGTAACTCCTCGTTCTCTTATCATAGTCGCTATCTGTTCGGCGTGTTTTACGCTTGCACAGAAAATAACAGTGCGCTTGTCACTGACGTATTCCATGAACGTATCGACAATAAGCGTGTTGCGTTCGGGAACGAAAATCTTGCTTTCCAGGTCGCGGATATTGTATTGAACGCTGTTGAAGCGAACTTTAGTCAGATCGATATTGGTATGTATTCTGATGCACCGCACAGGCACAAGCTCGCCTATCTCAACGGCGGTCTGTATATCAAGCTTGTGTGCAGTATTCTTGAATATCTCGATAATGTCTTTATCGTCTGCACGTTCGGGAGTTGCGGTAAGTCCGAGCGTGAATTTCGGTTTGAAATACGCAAGCACTTTCTGATAGGTATCTGCGGAAGCGTGATGAGCTTCATCGATTATGAGATATTCAAACTCGTCCTCGCGGAACATTTCAAGGTTCAGCACAACACTTTGGATACTTCCGCAGACGATATATGCATCTCTCTCCTTTACAGCATCGCCGAACTTACCGACAGAAACGCCCTCCCACAGAGTATTGAAAGTGTCATAAGCCTGATTTACAAGCTCTATCGTATGTGCGAGGAACAGTGTGCGTTTGCCGAATCTTTTGGCATCACTTACAGCGGTAACGGTCTTACCTGTTCCTGTTGCGTGATATAACAGAGCGATAGTTTCATGACGTTCACGCATTTCTTCGAGAGATTTCAATGCAGCAAGCTGATGCTCCTTTAGCTGTAAGTTTTCTGCGTTGATAGTCTTTCCACGCTGTGCGGGAAGATAGTCTGATATTTCACGGAACAGCGGATGTGAACCGAGAAATATACGCAACTCGTCCTTTACTGTATCAGGCTGTATCTGTAACTGACGCACTGCCCAGCGGTAAACGTCCCAACCGTTATGGATCATGCTGTTCTGTTTCAGTAGATCGTCATAGAACTTGTTTCGAGACACGACAGATGGGTTATGACTTGCTTCGTCGTCTATCTCGATTGCGATACGCTTTCCGCCGTTTTCAAGAAAAAAATCGGCGTATCGGTCGTTCTGATATATATCGGTGAAGTGATATTGCGGATAAAGAAATGCCGCCTTTTCAGCGCCGAAGGCATCAGAGAAAAGCTCTATGAAAAGATTTTCGGGAGCGCTTCCACTCGGTGTAACAAGCCGCTCACTCATTGCCTTCCTCCACATACTCAAGGTATATCTTGTTCTTGAATCCACCTCGCTTTTCAGCCTTTTCTCTGCGGACAGCTTCAAGCTTCGATATTGACCAACCTCTTGCTTCGACGATAGCGTACATAACTTCGAGCATATCCGCAAGCTCCTCGATGCTTTTATCAGTCTGATACTCGGCACATTCTTCATTCAGTTTTTTGTCAAGCTTGGAAAGATATTCTTCGTCGGAAAGAATATGCGTCACAGGCGTTTTGCCTGCATTTTTTATTATCTCAGGTATCTTGTCACGGACGAGTTTATTGTGTACTATCATAATTTACTTGTATGATATAGTTAAGCCTAAATCATACTCTCCTTTCCCAATTTATGGT
>JAEDMD010000192.1 GCA_016303195.1 Oscillospiraceae bacterium
CAACAACCTCTGAGGTAACAAACACAACAACAGCACAGACGACTGTTGAGAAAGAAAAAGAAACTACTACCACAACACAACCACCGATCAAAGTTGTAACTAAAGATACAACCCCTGCGAACGGAACTGTGCGGGGCGACAAGATATATGTGTGTGGCTTCGGTTGGATTGACTATGTGGGTGGCGGTGGCATCGGTGAGGTCAACGAGCAAATGTATCAGAACGGAAATAAGATAGGCTGCTTCGGTGGGCATAGCGACACATCAAATCAGCCGCAGAAAACAAAAACAATTCAACCTCCTGACAAAACGGTAACCGCTGACACAACTCCTGCCAACGGAACAATCAAAGGCGATATGATATGGATAATGGGCTTCGGCTGGGTAGAGAACGAAGGCGGAGGCGGCGAAGGAACGCATGATCACGAAATGAAAACCAATGGAAATAAGATAGGCTGCTTCGGATAAGAAAATACTCAAGACCTGACCGGGTGAAACACCTTGTCAGGTCTTGTTCTATTACGGTGGGATGTTTCATCCCAGCATTATAATTGAACTGTTCGGTTAACGATGGCGCCCTGTTTGAGGGCGTCATCTTGATATAAATTTCCGGAAGGTGTCGCCGTTTTGGAGCTGTTGACAAACCCTTGTTTTCAAGAGCGGAATTGCCCTTTTTGAGCTTGATAACTGTAATATTTCAATATCAGAGCAATAAAAAAGGGCTACTCACATAGCCTTTACCAGTCGTTTTAAGTTTAATGCACACGCCGAAAGGAGGCATTGCTCTGTAACTTTTTCAATGCCTCGTTTGAATGTTCGTCTTAAATTGTGTTGCTCCTTCTGATGAGAGAAGTTTCCTTCACACCATATCTGGCGCAATCGCATGGCTCTGAAATATTCTGGAGTGTCTATGCTATTCCTCTGTTCCTGCAGTATATCCGCATGAAGATGCCTATCTATTGTTTTTTGACTTTGACGGTTTCCTATATGGGCAATTTCACTGCCAATATCCGGGATATGCACGAGGATTATATCCGTCCCCAGGAAAACGGCTCCCATTTCGGTTGCAGGCATATGACAGTCAGTGACGGCAGAATAAATTTGCGTTTTACCGCAGAAAATGATTTCTCATTTAATGCTTCGGAATATACCGAGGAAGAACTTGCGGCAAAACGGCATAATTTTGAGCTTCAAAAATGCGAGAGCAATGTTATCTGCGTTGACAGTCAGATGGCGGGAGTGGGTTCAAATTCCTGCGGACCTGCTCTTGCGGAGAAATACAGACTTTCGCTGCCCAATATTTCCGCAAAACTGCATATGGAAATACTTGGCTGAAAAATGATTTGCGGATAAGCAAAAATACACCCCGATATTGTCGATATCGGGGTGTAATTATATGTTATAATGCTTGTCTATAGCCTCTTCACAGCGCTCCATATCGCCCGATCTCAGTGCATCGAGAATAGCTCTGTGGAGCTTGTGGAGTGTGTTCTTTCGGTTTTCATCAGACGCTTCAAGAACATCGGTTATCCATTCACGGTAAACATCGCTTATGGCTTCCATAAGGCATATCCACAGCTTGTTGCCCTCGGTGTAAACAAGCTCATAGTGAAACAGCCTGTCCCGTTCCGCTTCGGAACAATCTAAGTCAAATATCCTTTCAATGCGGTCAAGATCAGTCCTGCCCGATGCAATTATGTTGCGGCATATCATCTTTTCCATATCGCATCTGAATCTGCGGACATCATCTTTTGAGACCTGCTTTAAAAGCAGCATAAAGCGGAACATTTCAGACATTCCCGCAGACATATTATCCGAAAGATAATTTCCCGAACCGTGGACGCTTTTCATAATACCCATATGTTCAAGGGTGTGCAGGGCTTCACGGGCGGAATTTCTGCTGACTGACAATTCCTCCGATATGGCCCTTTCGGCAGGGAGTCTTGAACCGCTTTCCAGCTCGCCCGAGCTTATCAGTCCCGATATATATTCGATTACCTTGTCATATTGCTCTGCCATACAGTCTCCTTACATTATGTTTGAAAAAAGCGATGCGCCGATAACTGTCAGCACACCCGATACAACAATGGAAAGACTGCTCATTGCGCCCTCGACCTCGCCTATTTCCATTGCCTTTGCGGTGCCTATGGCGTGTGATGATGAACCGAATGCGATGCCCACTGCAACGGGCTCGGTTATTTTAAATATCCTGCATACAAATTTGCCGATAACATTTCCCAGAATTCCTGTGATTATTATAACAACCACAGTCAGGTTTACAAAGCCCCCAAGCTCCTCCGACACGCCCATTCCGATAGCCGTGGTGATGGATTTGGGTAAGAATGTCACAAATTCCTCGTGGCTCAGACCTAATATGACCGCAAGCACTGTTATGCACAAAAGCGACGTGAGCACACCCGAGACGATCCCTGCCGCAACGGCTTTGAGATTCTTTTTCAGAAGCTGAGTTTGTTCATAAAGAGGAACGGCAAGGCATACGGTGGCAGGGGTCAGGAGGTAGCTTATATATTTTGCACCGCTGTTGTATGTTTCGTATTCGATGCCGCCGAAAGCAAGTATCGCTATGACTGCAATTATGGCGATAAGAAGGGGATTTATGACCGCAAGCTTTGTCTTGTTGTGAAGAACCACTCCGAGACCGTAGCACAGCAGGCTTATGACTGCCCCGAAAAATACCGATGTTTCAAATATATCATTCATTGCCATTTTTCTTCCTTTCAGTTCTGATAACAAGCTGGGTGACACAGCCCGACACAGCCATAACAGCCACAGTTGAGATAAGTGTTATTACAAAATAAACCAATATATTTGATTTTATATCGCCCCAAGACTCGATAAGACCCACAGCGGCAGGAACGAACATAACGGGCATTATCTCTATCATCAGCTTTGCCGTATCGTGGACATCATCAAGCTTTATCACTTTAAGATGCAGGCACAGATACATTATCACCAGTCCCCATATGCTTGCAGGAACGGGAAGAGGGATAAACATATTCATAAGCTCCCCGATAAATGACACCAAAAGTATCAGTCCGAATTGTTTTAAGTATTTCAAGAGATCACCTCATAATAATTGGTACTACCAATTATACACCCTACAGCTTTCGTTGTCAATATTCTTTGCAGTGCCTTGTCAATAATCGTAGGATTTAACATAAATAATTCGGCATAATGCGATAAAAATAGGCGAAATAACAATGCGAAAATGTGGGACATATCTGCTTTGAAGTAAAGACAGCTTTTCTTTGGCAGATTTTTCGGCACCCGTACAGAAAAATCTTGACATTATATGTAATATATGCTAAACTCTTATTATATTTGAATAATTATCGGAACACAGGTGCAAAACAGATAAGAAAATTATCTGCCGAGCCTAATAAGGAATCAGGTGCGAATCCTGAGCAAGGCCGTTGCCGTATTTTGTCTTAAAGCATACAAGATGTAATGTCAGTCACTGGGAAATTATCCCGGGAAGGCGTATGTGAGCCGTTTTTCGGCGGGCAATAAGTCGGAATACTTGCTTGTGTTCTTCCCATGATCGGGTGTTGTTTATAGTCTGCGGAACTCCGGAACGTAAATGATGATGTGATATGCAAAAAAGGCTGTTTTTAACGGCTTTATTTGTGTTATGCCAAAACTGATAAAAGACTTTTTTATCGGTTATTGGTATTACTCTGCTTTTGACCGAAAAATTTATCATCGGTCAAGGGCTTTGTTTGCGTGCCATATCATCAATTAAGTGAAATAAGACGTTAAACATTATTCGGACATTGGTTCGGATAATGTTTTTTTATTTATTAGGAAATGAGGAATTTGATGAAAAAGGCAATTATTGAAGCGTCATTCGGAACAAGCTACACAAATGCACTTGATAACTCGGTGCTTGCTTTGCAGAAAAGGTTCAAAGAGGATTTTGCGGATTATGATGTATTCACCGTTATCAAGAAAGAAAACATGGGTCTGATTGAGGTTATGGGACTTGCTGTGCTTCCTGCAAGACTTGCAAAGGAAATAAATATGCTTGAAACAGCAATGCTAAACGGAGAAAATCTTAAT
>JAEDMD010000193.1 GCA_016303195.1 Oscillospiraceae bacterium
TCAACAACTATGCCGATCAGCTCATCAAGCTCGGAGTTCCTGCAAAGGGCAACGAAGAAAGCGGCTATCTGCGTTCACGTGAGATCGCAGTTCTTATTGATCTTCTGCGGATAATAAACAATCCGCTCCTTGACATTCCAATGGCGGCAGTCATGACATCGCCGATGTATATGTTCAGCATTCAAGACCTTGCGGTGATACGTTCCATTGATAAAGAACGTCCGCTTTTCTCGGTACTGCGTGGGGTGGCCGACGGAGAATATGACGATATAGATGATATGTTTCTCGTTGAGCGGTGCAGGGAATTTCTGGATTCTCTCGATCTTTTCAGGCTGGATTCAGTAACCATGACGGTGGGCGAGCTTATCAGTTCCATCTATGATACTACGGATTTTATCTCAGTCATGCAGCTTTACAGCGACGGCGAGAAAAAACGTGCTAACCTCAGAGCACTCATTCAGTATGCAGGGAATTATGAAGAATCCGCCGCTTTTGAAGGCTCAGGCGGACTTGGCGGCTTCCTGCGTCACCTTGACAGGATAATGGAAAACGGCGATTATGCACAGGGCAAAGTTTCCGCATCATCAGGCGATTACGTGTCCATTATGACTTTCCACAGATCGAAAGGTCTGGAATTCCCGTTTGTGTTCATTGCCGAAACCATGAGCAAATTCAAATTTGACTCAAATCTTGTAATGTGTTCGGCTGACAGCAGGATAGGCTATATTCTCTGCGACCCGAAGCTGTACCGAAAATACAGGACGTTCCAGCAGACCATGCTTGCGGCAGAAACAGAGCGTGATACACGAAGCGAGGAAATGAGGCTTTTCTATGTTGGTCTGACGAGAGCGAAGCAAAAGCTGTTCATCAATCTGAAATGCGGCGAAAAGGCATTGAAGCGGGTTTCGGGGCATATTGAAAATTACATTGTCAGCGGCGATGTTGAAGATATCATCAACGGTGCGGTTTATTTCTCCGACTGGGTGTGGGCAGTTCTTATGCGTCATTCGGATTTCCCAATGATAGCTGAGAGACTTGGATTTGAGGGCAGTGAAGCATTTCTCCCTAAACCTGTTTACAGCGAAAAGTTGTTTGAATGCGACTTTGCGGAGAAAATTTCCGCTGTTGATCTGGACAAGATCGACGAATATGAAAAAGCTGATCCCGATGAAAATATCTGCAAGGAACTTGAAGCGGTGATCGGTGACAATTATGACCGTACTCTTTCAGAAACTCCTGCAAAGCTGAGTGTTACGGAGATAACGAGAAAGCTGAAAAAAGAGGAAAACGATTTCGATTACAAGCTGAAGCGTCCGAGGTTTATTTCGGGAAGCCGAAAGCTGACAGGTTCTGAGCGAGGAACGGCGATCCATACATTTTTCCAGTACTGCGATTTTGAAGGTGCTTGTGCTGACATAAAAGCTGAGATAAATGCGGTCTGCGAGCGAGGCTTCATTACCCGTCCGCAGGCTGAGGCGATATCGCCCAAAAAAGCCTCTGCGTTTTTTGCCAATGAGATCTATTCACGGATCAAGGCGGCAGGGGACAAGGTATGGCGAGAGCGGAAATTCATGGTTGCGGTGGCTGATCTGAATATCAGCAGTGAGGCACTTGAACCGCTGAAAAAATCCGACGGAATGATAAAGGGAATCATGGATATGGTATTTGAGGAGGAGGATGGTCTGGTGATACTGGACTACAAATCCGACCGTGGCATGAGTGCATCTGCGCTTCGTGATCGGTACAGAATGCAGCTTCTTTTATACAAAGCGGCGGCTGAACTGACTATGAAAAAGCCTGTGAAACAGGTCTGCCTTTATTCATTTGAACTTGAAAAGACCATAGTGGTCACGCTGTAACGTGATAGATTTGTACAATTAAAGCAGTTTCGGGCTATATTGCTCGGAACTGCTTTTTTATTTTATTCATTCCTGAGCTTGATGTGCATATTATCTGAGCTTTTTTTGCTTTTTGATATTTGTGCAAAATTCGGAAATATTGGTGAAATATCGGCTATTTTACGTGATTTTAGCAGTTATTACAAATTGTATATTTCTGCAAATCAGTCAAAATGCATGAATATGCAATATTCACTATTAAATGCATAAATATACATTAAATTGCACTAAATATATTTTTGTCGGAAATTGACAAATACAGGATGTCGGAATCATCGAAATATGTTCGTACAATAAATAAAAAATAATTTTTTTCCTTTAAACCGTTGACAGTATACTTTTTTTGTTATATAATATTATTCGTAGGAGAATTTTACGAGGTGCAAAATGAACAAAAAAGGGAAATCTTTTTCATGGCTTAATAAGCTCCGTGCAGGGGCGGCTGCTTTCTTGTTTGTTCTGACAGCGTTCGGTGTCGCTCAGGCAGTCTCAAAGCTAAAGTGGGACGAGAGAGCAGGTGAGGTGCAGACTGAGGTCGGCACTGCATCCGACACATCGGAAGCCTCGGCGCAGGAGACTGTAATGCTTTCCGAGCCGGCAACTATCGGAACGGACGATACAGCAAAGTCAACTGTGGTGTTCCCTGCAAAGACAAATGATACTGTCGTGTTCGGAAAAGAATACGACGCTTCTAACGCAATTCTCATCAATGCGGACAAAAATGAGATCGTGGCGTGCAAGGGCGAAAGATACAGAATGTATCCTGCCTCACTGACCAAAGTGATGACGCTCATTGTCGCCGTCGAGAACATTGACGATCTGCATGATACAATTCGGATCACCGATAAAATGGTGACTCCTTATATAGAGCAGGACGCTTCGAGAGCCGGATTCTTACCCGGAGAGACACCTTCGCTGGAAGATCTTCTCTACGGCATGATATTGTGCTCAGGTGCGGACGCAGCAGCTGCAGTTGCAAAATATGTCGCAGGCTCAGAAGAAGCATTTGTTCGGCTCATGAATGATAAGGCAGAAGATATGGGGCTTTACGCAACACATTTCACAAACGTTACGGGGCTTCACGATCCGCAGCATTACAGCACTGCCGAAGACATGGCATTGATACTGAAATATGCTATCGGTGACAGAATATGCAAAAAAATACTTTCTGCTGTTGAGTACGAATACCAAGAGACTGAACAAAATCCCGAGGGCCTTACTTTTGCAAGTACACTCTTTTCAAGGATGTACGGAGACGAGATGGAAGGTGTAAAGGTGCTCGGCGGCAAAACAGGCTACACCGACAAGGCAGGAAACTGCATTGAGAGCTTTGCCGATGTAGACGGTGAAACGTATATCCTCGTGTTATGCGGGGGTAAAACAAAATGGAACGTTGTATACGGCACACTAAGCGCATACAGTGTTTACTGTGCAGGAGGAGAGCCTTACGAATCCTCACGATCACGCAGATAAAAACATAAATATATTTAGCTCAGGCAGAGCTGGTCTCTGCATATGTAGAACAAAATCGGAGGAAAGGAAAAATGGCTGACAAAGCGAGGAAGGTAAAATTCAGACCGTCAAGGCTTTTGGGAGCAGCGGCGATTATTTTAATAGTTTTCTTTGGTGCCGATTCCGTTAAACGGAAACTCTATAACGATGAGCGCCATAATCTGGTTATCGACGGCGAGTTCAGACAGACCATCGAATACCCGACTATTCCTGAACCTTCTGAAAGCGAAGATCCTGTAACTCTTGCGAATGACAACAACGGTGAAACGACCTCGACTGTCGGCGTCGATAATATAGGGCAGTACGAACTTATACTGTCAGAGTCAAAGATCGCAGAGGGCGGACTTGCTGTATATGACCCAGATCGTCCTGTGAAATCCGGATATGCAGGTGATATGGTAAACTTGCTCAGCGTTAAGAACGAATACTACTCACTTTATTCCGAGTCGATACTTCTTGAAGAAGGTGCAGCGGAAGCACTTAATGAGATGATGGCCGACTACAATAACGACACAGGTCTTTCGGACTTTGTTGTTTACGGCACGGACGATACCTATACAGGCGACGAGTCCTGTTGTCCCG
>JAEDMD010000194.1 GCA_016303195.1 Oscillospiraceae bacterium
ATAATGCTATAATATGATTATCACAACCATTTGCCCGATGTGCGGCAAAATTATTGTTTAAGGAGAAATATAAACTATGAAGTATGGATTCTTTGATCTTGAAAACAAGGAATATGTCATCACCGATCCTGCTACACCTGCACCGTGGGCAAACTATCTCGGTGATCCCGAATACGGCGCTATGATCTCAAATAACGCCGCAGGTTACAGCTTCGTAAAATCAGGCGCAAACGGAAGAATCTCACGTTTCCGCTTCAATTCCGATATGGCGCTCCCCGGCCGCTATATCTACATCCGTGACAACGAGGACGGCGACTACTGGTCAGCTTCATGGCAGCCTGTCGGCAAGCCCCTCGACAAGTACAAGAGCGAATGCCGCCACGGTACTGCTTACACTGTTATTTCCGCTGAATACGCAGATATCAAGTCTGAGGCAACTTACTACGTTCCTTACGGCAAGACATATGAAGTATGGCGCTGCAAGATAACAAACAACAGCAATAAGGAAAGAAAGCTCTCTGTTTTCGGCTTCGTTGAATTCACCAATGAGGACAACTATGAACAGGATCAGGTAAATCTCCAGTACTCTCTGTTCATTTCACAGACTCAGCTCGTTGACAACCGCATCATGCAGACTATCAGCGAAAATGGCGGCAAGGACAGACGTGACCGCTTCCTCGGCGTTGTAGGCGCTCCTGTCACAGCCGCAAACGGAAGCCTCAGCAACTTCATCGGCCCTTACAGAACATACTCCAACCCTATCGCAGTTGAGCGTGGACAGTGCGACAATGTAATGAACTTCAACAGCAATTCATGCGGCGCACTCCAGAACGATATCACTCTCAAAGCAGGCGAAACTATCGAGCTTACTTATGTTATGGGTCAGCGTTCAAGTGAGGAAGCTGCTGCCATCCTCGACGAATACTCAAAGGCAGGCAGAGTCGATGCTGATATCAAACAGCTCAAGGATTACTGGCATGGTCAGCTCAGCAACTTCAAGGTTGAAACTCCTTCCGAGGAATTCAACAACATGATAAATGTATGGAACGCTTACCAGTGCTTCATCACTTTCATCTGGTCACGTGCCGCTTCATTCATCTACTGCGGACTCAGAAACGGCTACGGCTACCGTGACACAGTTCAGGATATCCAGGGTATCATCCACCTTGATCCCGAAATGGCAGCAGATAAGATAAGATTCATGCTCTCCGCTCAGGTAGACAACGGCGGCGGACTTCCTCTCGTTAAGTTCAACCACAACGCAGGCCATGAGACCTGCCCTGACGAGAATGACCCCAACAGCGTTTACGCAAAGGAGACAGGCCATCCTTCTTACCGTGCTGATGATGCTCTCTGGCTGTTCCCGACTATTGCAAAGTACCTCGGTGAAAGCGGAAACAAGAACTTCCTCGATGAAGTTATCGTATACGCAAACGGCGGTGAAGATACTGTTTATGACCATCTGAAAAATGCTATCCGCTTCTCTATGGAGCGTCTCGGCGATCACGATATGCCCGCAGGTCTCCACGCTGACTGGAACGATTGTCTCCGTCTCGGCGCAAAGGGCGAATCAACATTCGTTGCATTCCAGCTCTACTATGCTATGAACGTTATCCGTGGCATGGCTGAGGACAAGAACGATACCGAATACATCAAGTACATCGACGGAGCAAAGGCTAAGCTGGCTGAGGCTCTCGGCAAGTGCTGGGATGAGGACAGATTCATCCGTGGTATCCGTGAGGACGGAACTATCGTCGGTGCTAAGAAAGACCCTGAGGCTAATATGTGGCTCAACCCGCAGAGCTGGTCTGTAATTTCACAGTTCGCTTCAAAGGATGAAGCTGAAAAGGCAATGAACAGCGTTCACGAGATACTGAACACACCTTACGGCGCTAAGCTCCTTGACCCACCGTACAAGAAGCACTATTTCGACGGCGCTCTCATGCATATCTTCAACGACGATACCAAGGAGAACGGCGGTATCTTCTCACAGTCACAGGGCTGGCTCATTCTTGCCGAATCACTTCTCGGACACGGCGACCGTGCGTTCGAGTACTTCATGGAAAGCTCGCCTGCTGCAATGAATGACAAGGCTGAGATAAGAGTTATGGAGCCATATGTACACGGACAGTTCACAGAATCAAAGGCTTCACCTTTCGAGGGCCGTGCCCACGTTCACTGGCTCACAGGTACAGCTTCAACTGTAATGGTAGGCTGTGTTGAGGGTATCTGCGGTATGAGACCCGACCTCGGCGGACTTACTGTTGCACCATCCATCCCTTCAAAGTGGGACGGCTTTAAGATCGAGAAGAATTTCCGTGGCAAGAAGCTGAACATCAACATCGACAACTCCGCACACGTTCAGAGCGGTGTCAAGGAGATCACTCTCAACGGCGAAAAGCTCAGCGGCAACTACATTCCTGCTGACAAGCTCAAGGATGTCAACGAAGTAAACGTAGTTCTCGGCTGATCGCTATTTACAGAATAAATAATTATGGAGCGCACATTTTATATGTGCGCTCTTATTTTGTCGAAAAAGTCATATTTCGTTGTAAATCAATGGGCTGTCGGGTGATTCCCCACAGTGTGGGGAAATGTCACGCAGTGACAAAGGGGAAGGGCACGTGTTAAGTGCGCCAGCCCCTACAATTTGTCTATTATTCGTGAAAAGTTTTGTAGGGGACGGCGTCCTCGACGTCCCCAAATTAGTTTTTCGACAAGCTGGAGCGCACATATATGTGCGCTCTTTTTATTGGAACCGCTGTTTTAAGCAGCATAAAAAAGAGAAAATCAAAGAAAATATGCGAATACACAAGCTAAATTCAAAAAAATCATATAAAACATCCGATTTCAGCAAAAAACATCCTCAGAACACAGTTGAAGTTCACGTGACCTTATGTTATAATCATATCATCACGTGAGAGGAGGACATGAACTTTGAATCGATTCATACCAGGGACTACCATGAAATTCTCCGAACAAGCACGAGAACACGCTTTTTCTATGATATCGCCCGTTCTCGAAGCAACAGGCGGCCTTACGCTCTCACAGCTCTCCAAGCTGACAGGTCTTGAAGGCACTACCATCCAGAACTGGATAAAACGTGGCTGGGTATCCCCCACAAGGGGCGGAAAAAAATACTCCCAGCAGCAGGTGCTGAGAATTCTCCTGATAAATATGCTCAGAGGCGCTATGAAGCTGGAAGATATCGCTAACCTGATGGTCTATATCAACGGCGACGTTGAAGATACATCCGATGATATCATTTCCGACGAGCTGCTTTACAACATTCTCTGCAAAATAATCTTCACAGCAGAGGACAAAGGCGCTTTCGATACCGACAACGTCAGAAAACTTGTGACGGAAGAAGTTGAAGAATACGCAAACGAGATAACCGATGAGGAAAAGCTGAAAAAAGCCATGTATGTAATGATAATCGCATACCGAAGCGGTTTTCTCAAATCCGAAATGGAAAAGGGATTAAGGGTAATTTTAGAGGAATTCGGCGCTTGACCGATTCCACAGTAAAGGTAAACATAAACACACACCTCGAAAGAGGACAACAAATCGAAACAGGAGATCACTATGAATAAGATCCAGGAACTCAATAAGGATGGCTCAGTAAAAAAAGGACTTAAAGGTATAAAATTCGCTGTGATAGGGGTAATCGCAATTGTTTTAGCCGCAAGTTCTTTCACTATCGTTCCCGCAGGTAATTCGGGAGTTATACTTACTCTGGGCAAAGTCTCCGAGACTTCCTATTCAGAAGGCTTTCACCTGAAAGCACCGTTCATCCAGCAGGTCGAGAATATGTCGAATAAAATACAGGTCTACGAAGCACCTGCTTCCGCAGTTTCAAAAGACCTCCAGACCGTAAGCAGCACCATTGCTGTCAATTACAGACTGGTTTCTGACAAATCGGCTGAGATGTACAAGAATGTCGGTGTCGATTATCAGACGATCCTCATAACTCCCGTAGT
>JAEDMD010000195.1 GCA_016303195.1 Oscillospiraceae bacterium
GAACCACTGTTGATGTTGCAAGCCTTCTTGATAAGAACTGCAGCAGGTGGTGTCTTGGTGATGAATGAGAATGAACGGTCTGCGTAAACAGTGATAACAACAGGGATGATCATACCTGCGTCATTCTTAGTTCTCTCATTGAATTCCTTTGTAAATGCCATGATATTAACACCGTGCTGACCGAGTGCAGGACCAACAGGTGGTGCAGGAGTAGCCTTTCCTGCTGCGATCTGAAGCTTAATGTAGCCTACTACTTTCTGTGCCATAATGCGCACCTCCATAAATGTGGTAAACGGCGGGATAATCTGTTATTTTATCCCTCCCACTGAGACACGAACTGTCTCTTTTTGACCTTGATTTTGCTGATAGAAGATATCTTCAGCTTAGTCCTCCACTAAAACGACCTGACTGATAGGCAGGGTAGTGGGGGTCTCTCGACCGAACATAGAAACCAGAAGGTCTACGCTGCGATCTTCGAGGTTGATATTCTGAACGACTCCGATAAAGCCGTCCATAGCTGTACCTGAGATCTGAACTCTGTCGCCCACTTTGAAGTTAACTTCGACAGAAGAAACATCCACACCGAAAAGCTGTTTTACCTCAGCTTCGGAGAGGGGAGTAGGTTCGGAGGCAGGGCCAACGAAGCCTGTACAGCCTCTGGTATTTCTTACGAGATACCATGTGTCGTCATTTACGACCATCTTGATAAGAACGTAACCCGGATAGGTCTTTCGTTCTACTTCTTTGGTTTTACCGTCGGTGATCTCTGTGACCATCTCGGTAGGAACTCTGACCTCCTGGATGAGTTCGTGGAGTTTACGGTTTTCGACCGTTTTCTCAATATCCTTAGCAACCTTATTCTCGTAACCTGAATATGTGTGGACAACATACCATTTTGCTGCTTCTGACATAAACTTATCCTCCTCAGATTTCCTTTGGCTTAGCTATTGTAGATGAGACGCATAAGGATGAGGAAAATCTCATCAAGTACACCTACAAGGATAGCTGACAGTGCGATAACACCGACAACAACAGAAGTGTTTGTAACGACTGTTTCCTTTGATGGCCAAACCACTTTTTTGAATTCGATCTTAAGATCCTTGAACCACTTGCTGATCTTGCCTGGTTCTTTCTTTTCGCTGTTATCCTTGGATTTTTTTGATTCCTTGGAATCGGCAGCGAGATTTTCTTCCTTTTTGGACTTTTTGCTTTCCTTAGCAGAATCGTCCTTTACGGATTTTTTGGTTTCCTTTTCGGACTCATCGGAAGACTTCTTTTTGTTTTTAGCCATTAAAAAAACTCCTTCCGATCACTTTGTTTCCTTGTGAAGAGTATGCTTGCGGCAGAACTTACAATGCTTCATCATTTCGATTCTGTCAGGGTCATTCTTCTTGTTCTTCTTAGAAACATAGTTGCGCTGCTTGCATTCTGTACAAGCTAAAGTAACCTTTACTCTCATATCGGCACCTCCTGAATTAGTACTTCCTCCGTTACCGAAGGTAGGTTGTTTGCCTCCCTCAGACGGGGCAAAAAAATAAACCCCTAATGAGGTACTCCTATTATAACATATAGAAGCAGGCTTGTCAAGGGGGTTTGAAAAATTTGTTATTTTATAACTGAAAATGCTTGTTTCAGAGTTGAGACAGGGATTATTTCAATGTTATATTCATTGGGATCGATGGAAGCAGCGCTTTGTTTGGGTATAATGCAGGTTTTGAAACCCATTCTCTCAGCTTCACGGATACGCTGTGTGATATGGGAGACCGAACGTATTTCGCCGCCGAGACCGATCTCACCGAAAGCGATAAGCTGTTCGTCTATTTGTTTGTCCATGATGCCTGAGTAAAGTGCCATAGCAACCGGGAGATCGCCCGCAGGTTCATCCAGTTTGAAACCGCCGACAATGTTGAGATAAACATCGAGAGTGCCCATGAAAATGCCGAGACGTTTTTCAAGAACAGCAATGATAATGCTGAGACGGTTGAAATCGAAGCCTGTTGCCATACGTCGTGGGGCGGAATAGCTTGTTTTAGCCGCAAGAGCCTGAACTTCCGCAAGGATAGGGCGGCTTCCTTCCATAACGCAGGCGACACAGCAGCCTGAAACATTATGAGGTCTGCCTGCGAGGAGCATTTGTGATGGATTTGCAACTTCACGAAGTCCCTTGTCTATCATCTCGAAAACGCCTATTTCATTGGTCGAGCCGAAACGATTCTTGACAGCACGGAGCAGTCGGTAGCTCTGATGACGTTCACCCTCGAAATACAGCACTGCATCAACGATATGCTCCATAACCTTCGGGCCTGCGATAGCGCCGTCTTTGTTGACATGACCGACGATAATTATCGGGATCTCCTGATCTTTCGCAGTATGCATGAAAAGATTCGTACATTCACGCACCTGTGTCAGGCTGGCAGGGCTTGAAGAAATTCGGCTGATGCTCATAGTCTGGATGGAGTCGATAATAGCGATGTCAGGGGCGGAATTGGCAATTGTTGAAGCGATAGCCTCAGCATCGGTAGATGTGAGAAGATAGAGATTTTCTGTATCGACACCAAGCCGGTCTGCACGGAGCTTTATCTGTCTTGCAGATTCTTCTCCCGAAACGTAGAGGATAGAGTGATCTTCACCTAAATACTGGCATATCTGCAAAAGGATCGTACTTTTTCCAATGCCGGGTTCACCGCCGAGGAGAACCAGTGAACCCTTTACAAGACCACCTCCGAGGACACGGTTCAGTTCACCGATACCTGTATCATAGCGAACATCAATGTCAGCACCGATGTCAGCCAGTTCGAGGATATTTCCCGAAATATCAGGGATATCCTGTGAGGCTGAACGGTTTGAGGATGGCTTTTCGGCTACATCTTCCTCAAAGCTGTTCCATGCACCGCAAGAGGGACATTTTCCGTTCCATTTGGAGCTTTCGTAGCCACACTGATTGCAGGTGTAAATATAACGTGATTTAGCCATATATCAAAGAAAAGCGGCAGTGATAGCGTCGGGAGTGAGGAGATATTTTCTTCCGCATTCCATGCAGCTTTCGGATTTCTTGAACTTGCTCAGATCGGATTCGATCAGACTCCAGCACTGTATCTCACCGTTTGAGTCGGAGAAGAACACGTTCTGCTTGATGTCGAAGCAGAAATAGCCTTTTTTGCCGCATCCGTTTCCAAGATCGGCGATAGCGGCTTCGTTGAGGTAGTAGACACGGCAGTCGGAATCGTCAGCGATACCTGTGGAGAGGATGAGTTCGGGAACTTTATTTCCGTCAAGATCGCAAAGCTCGAAAGCCGCATCGTTTTCGGGAGAATTGTTCAATATATCACTGAGCAGATCGGAGTATGCCTTTTTCTGGACATCTGAGAGAACAGCACCCCAGCTTTCGGAACAGTGAACGGCATAATCAATAGATTCCTTGCCAAAAGTGAATTTTCTGCCGAGAGTGAGAGTTGGATGCTTGTAGCTGTTCAGCTTGTTTTCATATTCCACAAGTGTAGTTTCCTCGCTGTTTATCTCGTATCGGATAACTGCACCTGCGGCGGCTGAAGCGGCATTGTTGTAGTAGGTTATATCATTCTGGAAAGTTCCTGCGATAATTCTGCCGTATTCGCCGTAAGTGAAGCCTTCACCGACATATTCATAGCCGAAGCAGTCAAGTTCGGGAATGTAGCTGAAAACTCCGTGTGCGCCGATGTCTGTGACTTTTTCGAGTCCGTCGGTGTAGGTGTAGACCTCGCAGACGGTTTTAGGCTCGCTGTCAGGAGAAATGATAAGTTCGGGGATACCGTCAGCGTTGATGTCACGGAGATCGAACATTGAATTTATAGAGTAAGCGTCTGATTTTTTAAAATCGTTGAGCTTATTTTCGTAAAGGGTCTGCCAGTCGAAAACAACACTTTTGGGGTCAATACCTGTGTTGATAACGACGGGTTCGGAGCTTTCTTCGGGCTGTTCCTGAGCACATC
>JAEDMD010000196.1 GCA_016303195.1 Oscillospiraceae bacterium
CGCATAAACATCCGTGAGATACCTTGCCGCAAGCTCGGCAGTTACCCAGATTATGCCGTAATACAGCGAACCGATCTCATTTTCCGTCAGCACTCCGTCAAGCCCCTCGGCAAATCCCTCAGTCAGCGCAATGATGTCATTTTCATCCGCCGAACGTATCATATCGCCGAAATCAATTGCCGCATAGCCGTACATAGCCGTATCGAGATCAATAATTGTGCATGGCTCACCTATTATAATGTTGTCAGCTTTTGCATCGCCGTGAATATTCCGCTTAGGCACATCCGCAAAGACACGTGAAATTTCACCGCCGACTGCGGAAAGTCTGTCCGTGACTTCATCTGTCGGGGATACGGCTTTGAGTTTTTCAACATAGTTGTTATAATTGTGGAAAACTTCGATGGTTGGCTTTAGTTTTATATCGGTGCGGCTGAGGACATTGATGAACCTGCCGTGAGCAAAGCCTGTGATTCGGGCTTTTTCGGCGATATCCGCATTTTCAGCATATTGATACATCCTCCACACTTCGCCATCTGCAACCGCATAGTTCCGCCCGTTACATTCAAGGAAATGTGGCACAGCGGCGGTATTTTCATGGGCGAAGGCTGACTCTATCATGGAAATATTCCACATCACCGATTCGGGGCTGTGGAAAACTTCACGGCTGAGGGATTGAAGTATGAACTTCTCCCCTGTTTCCGATGTAACAAGAAATGTCTGATTGATATGTCCTTTTCTGAGCTGAGTAAGTTCGCTTGCGGAAATGCCGAAAAGCGCCGATATATCGTGTATATCCATGATATCCTCCTATGAAAAAGGGCGGATACTATCCGCCCCTAAACTATACTTTTAATAATAATATTTATCAAGTAGAACAATGCAATTACCGATACAGTCCACCAGATAAATGACGAAATGCCATTATTTCGTGTCCTCCATCCTGTTATTGCACCAAATGCAGCAACAAGAACCGATGATATCGCCTCTGTGATTCGGTCATCAATTATATTCATCGCCCCAAGAGCATTTATGGCAAAAAATGAAATAGCAAGTGTGATATCAAGTAAATGCAGTTTCTTCTCTTTCTTTGAAAATTGAGTTTTTTTAGCCATTATATTTTCTTTTACAGAATATGCATTCCTTACAATACTACTTTCTGATTTCTGCTTTCTGAAAACTGCTCAAAAACTAATTTTTTAGGCTCTGCATAGGTGCAGGGATACGTCCGCCACGGTTGATGAACTTGGCAGGAGATTTCTCCCTTACAGGCATAACAGGACCGCTTCCGAGAAGTCCGCCGAATTCGAGAGTATCGCCCTCATTCTTGCCGATGGCAGGGATAAGACGTACAGCAGTGGTCTTGGAGTTTACCATACCGATTGCGGCTTCGTCAGCGATAATAGCGGAAATTGTCTCAGGGCTTATCTCACCAGGAACAACTATCATGTCAAGACCAACAGAGCATACAGCGGTCATAGCTTCCAGCTTTTCAAGGCTGAGAACACCTGCAACAGCCGCATCTATCATGCCTGCGTCCTCGGAAACAGGGATGAATGCGCCTGACAGTCCGCCGACAGTTGAAGAAGCCATAACACCGCCCTTCTTTACAGCGTCGTTGAGCATTGCGAGGCAGGCAGTTGTGCCGTGTGTGCCGCACATCTCCAGACCCATTTCCTCAAGAATATGAGCAACGCTGTCGCCGACAGCAGGTGTCGGAGCAAGTGAAAGGTCAACGATGCCAAATGGCACACCGAGAAGCTCTGATGCTCTTGCACCAACAAGCTGACCCATACGTGTTATCTTGAATGCAGTCTTTTTGATAACGTCTGCGATCTCGTTTATTGAAGCGTCAGGGTACTTTGTAAGAGCCGCACGTACAACACCGGGGCCTGATACACCAACGTGTATTTCGCAGTCAGGCTCTCCGACACCGTGGAATGCGCCTGCCATGAACGGGTTATCCTCAACGGCATTGCAGAATACCACCAGCTTAGCAGGGCCGATGCAGTCACGGTCTGCGGTCCTGATCGCAGTTTCCTTTACTATCTGACCCATGAGCTTTACAGCGTCCATGTTGATACCTGACTTTGTTGAGCCGATATTAACGGATGAGCAGATATTCTGTGTAACGTCCAGAGCTTCGGGGATGGACTTGATAAGAGCCATATCGCCTGCGCTGAATCCCTTATGTACCAGTGCGGAATAGCCGCCGATGAAGTTTACACCGCAGGTATCAGCCGCTCTCTGGAGAGCCTTTGCGAATTTTACAGTCTCGCCGTCAGGACAAGCGGCGGCAAGCATAGCGATAGGAGTAACAGAGATACGCTTGTTCACTATCGGGATGCCGTACTCTTTTTCGATCTGCTGACCGACAGCAACAAGATTTCCTGCCTTTGACACGATCTTGTTGTAGACCTTTTCGCAGGCTTTGTCGATATCTGTGTCGATACAGTCGAGGAGGGAGATACCCATAGTGATAGTACGGATATCAAGGCATTCGTCCTGTATCATACGGATAGTTTCGAGAATATTATATACGTTAAGCATTAACGGACTTCCTTTCGCTTATATAGTATGCATAGAGTTGAAGATATCCTCGTGCATTGTGTGGATGGAAAGACCAAGCTCCTTGCCGAGAGCCTCCATGCGGTCTACAAGCTCAGAGAAATCGCCCTTGATAGCGGAGATATCAACGAGCATTATCATAGCGAACATATCCTGTAAAACGCTCTGTGTGACCTCGATAACATTTACATTGAATTCAGCGCAGATACCGCTGACTTTGTGGAGAATACCAACAGTATCCTTTCCTATAACAGTAACAACTGCTCTCATATAAAAACCTCCAGTTTAAATGATCGTATTCAGCTACCTGAATCATCTTTTCTATTATATCATATCCCACATGAAAAATAAAGTAGTTTTGATATTTTTTTCACGTACTGTATCATTTTGTTTCTTTATGCGGTATTCTTATGGCTACTTTGTATGTATTTGTATTTATCAGCGGTTAAAGATAGCAGAAAAAATGCAGGCAATGACAACGCATCGCCTGCATTCCGTTATATTTTTGCTTTAATTGGGATTATTCAGCAACAGCCTCAGTTGTTGTTGTTACTTCCTCAACTGCTTCCTCAGCAACAGCAGCATCCTCAGCAACTTCTGTCTCAGCGTCAGCTTCCTCAGCCTCAGCCTCGTCCTCTACAACTTCTTCCTCAGCCTCAGTCTCAGCTTCTGTCTCAGCCTCTGTTACAGCCTCAGTTGTAACTTCCTCAGTTGTTGTTGTTTCCTCTGTTGTTGTCTCAACAGCAGTTGTTGTAGCAACCTCTGTTGCAGAGCTTGAAGAAGAACTATCAGCACCGCAAGAAGCGAGAGCAGCAGTTAATGCGAGTGAACATACGATAGCAGCAAATTTTTTCATTTTTCATTTTCCTTTCTCTTGATCCCTTTATCGGGATTAACATTACGATTTTAATTGACTTCAGTGTAAGTGTTTTCCTTACAGTTAATAATATACCACACTGAAAATCCAAAGTCAAGGGAATGAAAAATATGTAACCTAATTTTAAATATTATGTTGCAGAATTCTTTATTTCTTTACATTTTGAGTAAAGTTTCGGGGCAAATCTTACAAAGCGGAACAGTTCCAATTGTGGAAAATTCACTAAATAGTAACCTTTTTTTCTGATTTGTAAGCAGTTCGGGGTCTGAAATTTGAGAAACATTCGTTCTGCTGACATCAGAACTTGTAGGGACGGCCATCGGCCGTCCTTTTCAATTCTCAGCGAAACTGACACAACAATTATGATTTATTCATTAAAACCCTCCGAACGATCACAATAATAAAAGAGCGCATATTAATGCGCCCTTTGAAAATTATTCTGTCGGTCAAGCCGAGGAGAGGTAATACTCTTACAGAAGTTTTTACACGTGATATTGAGGGAAACCCTTTTGAAA
>JAEDMD010000009.1 GCA_016303195.1 Oscillospiraceae bacterium
TTTCATGACCTATATGACCGATACATCCGCCGCTCATGGTCTTTATTTCGTTTTCGTCGATATATGCGATAGTACACTGAAATGACGCTGTTCTCTTATCGTCGGGAATATCCTTCATTTCGTCGAGAAGTTTCTGACACTCCTGACCCTTTGGCGCATATCTTGCTGAATATACACCCGGTCTGCCGTCAAGGGCATTGACGCAAAGTCCGCTGTCATCAGCTATTGTTGGCAGTTTTACCATATCATATACCGCACGTGCCTTTATCATTGCATTTTCTGCAAAAGTCGTGCCGTTTTCCTCAGGTTCGCAATCCGCACCTGCTTCACGCTGAGATATAACTTCAATGCCCAGCGGAGCGAGAATTTCTCTCGCTTCACGTAGTTTATTGGCATTATTGGTAGCCATGACCAGCTTCTTATTCATCGTCATCGCCCTTTCTGCCGAACAATCTGCTGAAGAATCCACGCTTCTTCTTCTTTTCAGGCTCAGGTGCAGGAGCTTCGTCCTCTGTTTCGGGTTCGTCCTCATCCTCGTCTTCGTCTTCTGTTTCGGATTCGTCCTCATCCTCTGCTTCGGATTCGTCCTCATCCTCATCTTCGTCTTCTGCTTCGGACTCGTCCTCAGCCTCGTTTTCATCCTCTGTTTCGGATTCGTCCTCAGTGTCCTCGTCTTCCTCATATTCATCGTCTGATTCTTCCTCAGTCTCATAAGGAACAAATTCGCCGTATTCGTTATATTCGCCAAGAACTGCGTCATCCTCATACGGAACAAACTCGCCGTACTCGTTGTACTCGCCGATAACTGTCTCGCCTTCTTCCTCTGTGTCCTCCTCGGTTTCTTCAAGTGCTTCGGGCATTGCAAAGAGAGCGTCAACAAAGTCTCTGCTGTTGAACGGCTGGAGATCCTCGATCTTTTCGCCGATACCAATAAGTTTTACAGGGATACCAAGTTCGTTCTTGATGGAGATAACGATACCGCCCTTCGCAGTACCATCCAGCTTTGTGAGAACAATACCCGAAATAGGTGCAGTCTCGCTGAACAGCTTTGCCTGATTTACAGCATTCTGTCCTGTTGTGGCATCAAGCACAAGCAGTACCTCTCGTGAGCTTTCAGGAGCTTTCTTGTCAATAATACGGTTTATCTTTGCAAGTTCATCCATAAGATTCTTCTTGTTGTGGAGACGGCCTGCGGTGTCGATGATAACAACATCGCATCCTCTTGCCTGTGCCGCATCAAGTGCGTCATATACAACAGCACCGGGGTCTGAACCTTCTGCGTGTTTTACTATGTCAACCTCTGCTCTTTCTGTCCATACCTGTAACTGGTCGATAGCCGCTGCACGGAATGTATCCGCTGCCGCAACGAGAACCTTTTTGCCCTCATTCTTGAACTGATGGCTCAGCTTTCCGATGGTGGTCGTCTTTCCTGCGCCGTTTACGCCGATGACCATAATTACAGCAGGCGAAACGGAAAGGTCAAGTCCTGTATCGTCGCCCATCATTTCGGCTACTACCTCATGTATAAGCTCCATGATCTCCTGCGGATCGGTGATACCTCTCTCCTTGATCTTTTTGCGTATCTGACCGCATATCTCCTCGGATGTTTCCACACCGATATCGCTCATTATCATCTGTTCTTCAAGCTGTTCAAAAAGCTCATCATCTATTTCCGTGAAGGAGTTGAGAATACGCTGGATACCTCCGAAAAGGAAATCCTTGGTCTTTCTCAGTCCGTCAGCGATCTTTTTAATAATACCCATGTATTACCTCCAATTAATTAGGAATGCGGAATTAGGAATTCGGAATTATTTCTTATCAGCAAGAAATCAAAACTTGTCAATTCTTAATTACGAATTCCGCATTCTGAATTCCGAATTGATTATTGTATATCTGCTACATCTTCCTGAAAATCCACCTGTTCCATTTTCAGCAGTTTGGAGATTCCATCCTCCTGCATGGTGACACCGTAAAGTACATTTGCTTCCTCCATTGCGCTTCGTCTGTGGGTAACAAGAACGAACTGGGTAGTGTCGGTGAAGTTTTTCAGATATTGTGCATATTTCTTAACATTTACCTCGTCCAGAGCCGCATCTATCTCGTCAAGTATACAGAATGGTGCAGGTCTGAGTCTGAGAATGGCAAAATATATGGCAATTGCTACGAATGCCTGCTCTCCTCCCGAAAGTGAGATAAGGTTCTTTATGACCTTTCCGGGAGGCGCAACGCTTATTTCTATGCCCGATTCAAGGACATTTTCGGGGTCGGTGAGTATCAGCTCCGCCTTTCCTCCGCCGAACAGCTCAACGAATATCTCCTTGAAATTGGAATTTATGATGCGGAAACTGTCAGAGAATATCCTGCACATTTCCTCGGTGAGATCGGTGATTATCTTCTCCAGTTCAGACTTTGACTTCTGGATATCCGCCATCTGCTCGGACATGAAGTTATATCTCTCGGACACTTCCTTATACTCCTCGATAGCATCGACATTGACACTTCCGAGGGCTCTTATTTTATTTTTAACATCAGCAAGTTCACGCTGTGCAATGGTGATATCCTCTATCTTTTCCGCAAGCTGAACTGCCTCCGAACGTGTAAGCTGATAGCTTTCCGAAAGCTGTCGGATGATACTGTCCGCATCCCTCAGATTGTTGTCACGCCTTTCTTCAAGCCTTGTGACCTCAGCAGACAGCTTTTCCTTTGCTTCATTAGTCTCTTTCAGACCCTTCTGCATCTCATTTACAAGCCTTGTCTGCTCGGTATGCATATCCTGAAATCTGCGTATCTCGTCATTGTAGGACTGCGTATTGCCCTTGAAGCTGTCAAGATCGGCTTTCAGCTTTTCGATAGCGGATTTTTTCTCGGCTATCACGCCGTTCTGCCTTGCTATCTCAGCCTCAAACTGCTTGCCGCCGTGGTTCAGATCGTCGATATCACGCTCGATACGTGCGATCTCTCCTTCCTGCGCCTGAACATCCTTTGCAGTTTCCATGCCCTTTATTTTATGGGCGGACAGCTTTTCTGAAAGCTCTGCACGTTTCAGTCTCAGCTTTTCACGGACTCCCTGCCCCTCGGCAAGTCTTGCTTCTGCCGCCTTGATGAGAGCATCTGTCTCAGTCAGCGCTTTCTGTGAATTCTCGATATCCTGTCTTGCGGAAGCTATCTTCTGCTCGGCTTCTTCAACCAGCTTTCCCGAATTCTCAGACTGTGCCCTTACCTGCTCCATAAGTGAACCAAGACTTGAAAGTTCCGCATTTATGCGTACTCTGTCAGCCTCACATTTTGTCAGTTCATCCTTAACCGCTTCGGTATCGTAACCCAGCTTTGCGCTTTCGGCACGCAATCTCTCTGCATTGGCGCTGAGAGTTTCCTTATCTTTGGTCAGCTTTTCTATCTCAGCATCAAGTGTGTCTATCTCGTTCTTTCGTGTGATGACACCGCCTGAGCGCTGTGCCGAACCGCCTGTGAACGAACCTCCTGCATTGATGACCTGACCGTCAAGAGTCACGATCCTGAACTTATATCCGTATTTTTTAGCGATATTCGTAGCGCAGTCGATATCCTCGGCAATCACGATACGTCCAAGCAGAGATGCAATGATACTGCTGAATTTCGGGTCATATGTGACTATCCTGTTGGCATTCGCCACGAATCCCTCACAGTTTTCAAGCCCCTGTTCACGAAGCTCATTGCCCCTTACGGAAGTGATCGGGAGAAATGTTGCTCGTCCGCCTTTCTGCTCTTTCAGGAAACGTATGCATCTTTTTGCGATATCCTCGTTCTCAACGATAATATTCTGCATTGCACCTCCGAGTGCAGTTTCAATTGCAACTGCATATTCGGGAGCAACACCGATATTCTGTGCTACTGTGCCGTAAATACCGCCAATCCGTCCCTGTTTTGAGGCTTTCAGCACTTGCTTTACACTTCCTGCAAAGCCTTCCATATTATTTTCAAGGTCATTCAGTATCTTGCGGCGCTGCTGCTTTCCTTTCAGGTCGAAGATGACCTTTTCAAATTCCGTCTTAGCCTGTTCAAAACGCTCTTTTCTGGAATTGTAGAGCTTTTCCAGACCGCTGAGTTTGTTTTTCAGTTCCTCGGTCTTTTCGGAGTTTTTTCGCAGTTCCTCATTGTTTTCATCAGTTTTTGCCTGATAATCGGCAATAGCTCTTTCAACATCAACGTTGCTCTCACGCAGTTCAGCAAGCCGCTGTTCCTGCTCGGCTATCGTCTTTTCTGCGGATTCGGATGCGAATTTATGTTCGCTCCTCTTGATATACAGCGCATTTATCTCGCTTCCCGCCTTGTCAACGGAATCACCCAGCTGTGTGCTTTCCCGCTCTGCATCAGCGAATTCCTTTTCTGTCTGTGCTATCTCAGCTTCAACGGCTTTTTTCGCCTCTTTGAGCTGTTCCAGCTTTTCCTCGGCAGATTTTTTGTCCTTTTCCAGCTTTTTGCGTGTGCCGTCCGAATTCTTTATACTGCGTTCAGCGGCTTCAATAGCCTCGTTGCAGTGCTTGATATCGTTCTCTAAAACAGCGATCTCCGATCTCATTCCCGAAGCCGACTGTTCTTCCTCAAGCATTTTCTTTCTCAGCTCATCCTGTCTTATGGTGCTTTCCTGCATCTTTCGGATGGCATCCTGTATCTTTTCTTCCTCGTGCTGAATATCATTTTCAACATTTTCGTACTCATTTTTGCTGACCAGTATTTTCTCGTCCAGCTTTTCCAGCTTTTCTTTCAGGTCATCAAGACGATTCAACCATACGGAGATTTCCAGCTTTTTCCTCTGCTCGGCAAGCTGTATGAACCGCTCCGCCTTTTCAGCCTGAGTTTTCAGCGGCCCTACACGGCTTTCCAGTTCGGAGAGGATATCCGACAGTCTGAGGAGATTTTCCTGTGCGGCTGTCAGTTTTCGCTCAGCTTCCATTTTTTTGTAGCGGAATTTTGAGATTCCTGCCGCTTCCTCGAAAATATCACGGCGCTCATTGCTTTTCTGACCGACTATCTCGGCGATACGTCCCTGACCGATGATGGAATATCCGTCACGGCCCAGACCTGTATCCATGAAAAGCTCATTTATATCTTTAAGACGGCATGAACGTCCGTTTATCAGATACTCACTTTCACCGCTTCGGTAGAGCTTTCTTGTAACTGCCACCTCATCGTCAAGATCGGCAAGTCTCTTGTCGGTATTGTCGATATTCAGCGTAACAGCGGCAAATCCCATAGGCTTTCTTGCCACAGTTCCCGAAAAGATAACATCCTCCATCTTGTTGCCACGGAGAGTTTTTGTTGACTGCTCGCCCAGAACCCAGCGGACAGAATCGCCGATATTGCTTTTTCCGCTTCCATTAGGGCCGACAACTGCGGTAAGTCCCTTGTCGAAGGTCAGACTTATTTTATCGGGGAAGGACTTAAAGCCCTGTATTTCCAGTGATTTAAGGTACAATAGCTCACCTCCTGAGCCGTTTTGATTGAGAATTAAGAATCATTTATATACCCTGCATTTATACTTCGGAACGCTCTCGTCACCGATTATTTTTATTTCGATACCATTTTCAAGAAAATGGAGATAATTAGATTTTTTATGCCCCATCGCCTTGCTTATGCAGGACGGATGAACAGCCACCGTAAAAACCCCCTGTATCTTGTTACGGTATTCCTTCCATTCTTCCGGAGAATATCCCTTTCCTGCCACGATACCTGCGTATCTGTCAAGTTCATTCGATATCGCAAGCTGATATATCATGCTCTCGCAAAGCTCACGGAATGCAGGATGGTAATATCCGCCGACCATGTCCTTTTCCACGAATTCGCTGGCATGAAGTCCGCATTTTATGACCCTTATCCCGCTTTCTTCAAAGGTTTCAAGCATGGTTGCGGCAACATCGACCACATCGTCAAAGTCATAATACTCACGTTCATCATTTGCACCGCCGAAAAGCTGATATTCGCCATTTTTCAACAGTTCGGCAAGTTTTGTGCCTTTGAGGATAACAACGGGATAAATACGCACTGTATCGGGGTGTATCTCCAGTATCTTCTCCATTGTCTCCCACTCGTCCGCACCTGTGCTTTGATAAAGACCGATCATCATCTGCAAGCCCAGTTCAAAGCCGAATTCACGGATAAGCCTGCTCGCATTGAATACATCCTCTGCTGTATGTCCACGTTCATTGGCTTCAAGAACTTTATCGCTCATGGACTGCGCTCCAAGTTCGATCGCCGTAACTCCGTAAGTTTTCAACAGCGACAGTACCTCATTGTTGATACAGTCGGGACGGGTGGAACAGCGTATGCCCCTGAACTTTCCCTCCCCCACAAATTCATGTGCGGCTTCAAGGAGTTCAAGCATATAATCACGTGGTATCGCTGTAAAACTGCCTCCGAAAAAAGCTATTTCCGTTTCTTCGGGCGATCTCACCTCATTCAGCGCTTTTGAACATATCTCCCTGACCTCGTTTCCGTCGGGAAGATGCTGTGCGCCGCTGATGGTTGTCTGGTCGCAGAATGAACACTTATGCGGACAGCCGATGTGAGGGATGAAGATGGAAATATTACTGTGCTTCATATCCCATAAGCTCCAGAGCTTCCTTTGCGGCAAGCTGTTCGGCTTCTTTTTTGCTTCTGCCTTTGCCCTTGCCGATGACCTGTGAATTCAGGCACACCTCAACCACAAATCTCTTGTTATGGTCAGGGCCTTCCTCGCCGATGAGGACATACTCGACCTTTTCTTCCGGATTCTTCTGCACTACTTCCTGAAGCAGTGTCTTGAAATCACTGAGAACAGGCTTTTTCGTGCGCTTGATGTCCTCAGGCATGAAGCGGAGGATGTGCTTTGCGGCAGGCTCGATACCGCCGTCAAGGTAAATTGCGGCTATGACCGCCTCGAATGCATCCGAAAGTATAGACGGACGCTCCCTGCCTCCTGTGTTTTCCTCACCCTTGCCGAGAAGGATGAATTCACCAAGATGTATCTCCTTTGCAAAGACAAACAGCGATTTTTCACATACAAGTGATGCTCTCATCTTTGTAAGATCACCTTCGGGAACGTTTATATTCTTGTAAAGATAGTCAGAAACAACGATGGAAAGAACGCTGTCTCCGAGAAATTCCAGTCTTTCATTGCTTCCGCCATGACGCTTTTTCTCATTGGCATAGGACGAATGTGACAAAGCCTGTTCAAGCAGATCCTTGTTCTTGAATCTGTAACCGATTATCTCCTCAAATTCTTCAATATTTTTCATTATCCTTACTCCTTTTCAGCGGAGGCAAGCCTTGAAACGTAGGCTTCTATCTCGCCTGTGACGTTTCCGTCGATGCACTTCTGCGCCTGCCTTACCGCATTGAAGAATGCGAGACTGTCAGAACTGCCGTGAGCCTTGATAACGGGCTTTCTCACACCGAGAAGCACCGAACCGCCGACCTCCTTGTAGTCCATCTGTTTACGGAATTCCCTGATCTTGCCCAGAGAGAAAAGCGCACCGATCTTGCCTGCGCCTGAGAAGATCCACCTGATCTTCTTACTGAAAAACGAACCCATGCCCTCATAGAGTTTCAGTGCGATATTTCCCGTGAAACCATCAGTCACGACTACCTGAACCTCGCCCTTCGGCATATCTCTTGCTTCGATATTGCCGACAAAGTTAAGTCCCGATCTTTCCAGTAATTTGTATGCTTCGATATCAAGATCTCTGCCCTTTGTTTCCTCAGCGCCGATGTTGAGGAGTGCAACTTTCGGGTTCTTTTTGCCCATGACCTTTTCCATGTAGGCACTTCCCATGATTGCGAACTGCACCAGCATTTCAGGTCTGCACTCTGTATTCGCTCCTGCATCTGCAAGGAGAAAACTTCCCTTATCGGCAGGAAGAACAGGTGAAGGAGCAATGCGTTTAATGCCTTTGATACGCTTGACGATAAATGTTGAACCCATAACAAGTGCGCCTGTGCTTCCTGCGGAAACGAAAGCGCTTCCCTTGCCGTCAGCAAGAAGTTTCAGACCGACAGCCATTGAAGAATTACTGCCCGACTTGATTATTTCCTTTGGTTCGTCATGTATATCAAAAACATCATCAGCATGGACTATCTCCAGACTTCCGATATCAATGCCGTTTTCCTCAGCGCATTTTTTTATCTTGGCGCTGTCACCTGTGAGGATGATCTTTGCGCCAAGTTCATTTGATGCCTTGACACAGCCTTTTATGACTTCGAGGGGAGCGTTGTCCCCTCCGAATGCGTCTACTATAATTTTGTTATCTGCCAACTCTATCAAGCTCCTTTTTAAGTGCTTCAACTGCTCTGTCTGCATATGCTTCGTATTTCAGTTTCTTGTCCTTTATCTTCATGCCGATATCAGGAAGAATTCCCATATTTGCACCCATTGGCTGGAATTTTCCGCTGTTGAAGCTGTCGCTGATATAAGCGGAAAGCGCACCTGTCATAGTCTCTCTCGGAAGTTCAATCTGCGGAAGTCCGTTGATCTTCCTTGCCGCCGCTGTGCCTGCGATTATGCCGCTTGCCGCTGATTCCATGTATCCCTCGACACCTGTTATCTGTCCTGCAAAATAAATATCGGGATGCTGTCTCATGGAGAAATCAGAATTCAGCAGTTCGGGGCTGTTGATGAAGGTATTGCGGTGCATAACACCATAGCGCATGAATTCGGCATTTTCAAGACCTGTTATCATTGAGAATACACGCTTCTGCTCGCCGAATTTGAGATTTGTCTGGAATCCAACAAGGTTGAAAAGCGTCCCCTCACTGTTTTCACGGCGAAGCTGAACGACTGCATACGGCCGTCTGCCTGTGCGTGGATCATCGATACCAACAGGCTTCATCGGGCCGAATCTCATAGTATCCACACCTCGTCTTGCAAGCTCCTCGATGGGCATACATCCTTCGTAAACGCTGAACGGATGTGTCTCAAAATCCTTGAGCCGAACTTTTTCCGCACCGATAAGCGCCTCATAAAATGCCATGTATTCTTCCTTGTTCATCGGACAGTTGACATAATCCGCATCGCCTCTGCCGTATCTTGAAGCATAGAAAACCTTTTCCTTGTCGAGGCTTTCATAGGTGACGATGGGAGCGGCGGCATCGTAAAAACTCAGCCCCTCTCCGCAAAGCTCCTTTATCTTCTCAGCCATTGCTCCTGATGTCAGCGGGCCTGTTGCGATAATCACCGTACCTTCGGGAATTTCGGTAACTTCTCCGCCGATGACTTCAATGAGCGGATGCGACTTTATTTTTTCAGTAACGGCATCGGAGAATTTTTCTCTGTCAACAGCCAGTGCGCCGCCTGCTTCAACGGAATTTTCCTTTGCACACGGAACTGTCAGCGAGCCGAGCATTTCCATTTCGTATTTAAGCAGTCCTGCGGCAGAGCCAAGTCTTGCCGCTTTAAGTGAATTTGAGCAGACAAGCTCTGCAAATCCGCTGTATTTATGGGCAGGCGAATACTTTTCGGGCTTCATTTCATAAAGTTTTACATTTATCCCATAATTTGCCAACGCCCATGCGGCTTCACAGCCTGCCAGTCCTGCACCTATTACGCTTACTGTCATTTCTTCAACTCTCTTTCATATCCGCAGCCTTCGTTCTCACAGATGAGTTTTCCCGATTTACCGCCCTTTATGAACAAGGTTTTTCCGCACTGCGGACAAACCTCGGCTGACGGGACATTCCATGTCATGAATGTACAATCGGGGTATCCCTCGCATCCGTAGAAGCTCCTGCCCTTCTTTGACTTTTTCAGGAGCATTTTCTTCCCGCATCGTGGGCAGTTTCCGTCAGCTTCGGTGACGATCTTCTTTGTGTTCCGACAGTCAGGAAATCCCGGACAGGCAAGGAATTTGCCGAATTTGCTGTATTTTATTACCATTTTCTTTCCGCAAAGCTCGCAGACAACATCGGTTTCCTCATCCGGAACTTTCACACGCTTGCCGTCCATAGCTTCCTCAGCCTTTTTGAGCGTCTCGGAAAAATCGTCATAAAACTCATGAAGTGTGCTGACCCAGTCCTTTGCTCCGTGTTCCACTTCATCGAGGTTATTTTCCATCTCAGCGGTAAATTTCGCATCAACGATCTTCTTGAAGTGATCCTTCATAAGATCGGTGATAACTTCGCCTAAATTAGTGGGTTTCAGCGCTTTTCCCTCATGCTCGACGTAACGTCTTGAAGTGATGGTCGTAATGGTCGGAGCATAGGTACTCGGTCTGCCGATGCCGTTTTCTTCGAGAGCCTTGATAAGCGATGCTTCGGTAAATCTCGGAGGCGGCTGAGTGAAATGCTGATTGCCGTTTATGGATTTCAGTTTCAGCTTGTCATCAACTTTGAGTTCGGGGAGCATTTTCTTGCTTCCCTCCTCGGAATCGCTTGATTCCACATAAAGGACCATGAATCCCTCAAATTTTACGGAATATCCCGATGCTCTGAAAGTACAGCCGTTCGCCTCGATATCGGCGGAAACAGTGTCAAGGAGAGCGTTTGCCATCTGGCTTGCGATAAATCTCTCCCATATCAGCTTATAGAGCTTATACTGATCGGAAGTAAGACTGCTCTTTACTCTTTCGGGAGTAAGCTCAGGTGTTGAAGGACGGATAGCTTCATGGGCATCCTGAGCGTTGTTCTTGGACTTGTAAGTCCTCGGCTCAGGCGGAAGATAATCCTTGCCGTAAACAGTTTCTATATACTGCGATGCAGCGGCTTTGGCTTCATCGGATATACGCAGGCTGTCGGTTCTCATATATGTAATAAGACCAACTGCGCCCACACCTTCAACATCAACACCTTCGTAAAGCTCCTGAGCGGCTTTCATGGTGCGCTTTGCAGTAAAGCTGAGCTTTTTGGAGGCTTCCTGCTGTAAAGTCGAAGTAATGAACGGCGGTGACGGCTGTTTCTTTGTCACACGCTTTTTAACGCCCGCAACAGTATATTCTGCATTTTCCAGACGCTTCAGAAGTCCGTCAGCCTCAGCCTGATTTGGTATTTCCAGCTTCTTGCCGTCAACAGCCACCAATGCCGCATCGAAAACCTTTCTCGATGACGGTGCGGTGAATTTGGCATCTATCGACCAGTATTCCTTTGGTACGAACTGACGTATCTCGTTCTCTCTGTCAACGATAAGACGGACCGCAACCGACTGAACACGGCCTGCTGAAAGTCCACGCTTCACCTTTTTCCAGAGGAACGGGCTGAGTTCATAGCCGACCAGTCTGTCAAGGATTCGCCTTGCCTGCTGTGCATTTACAAGGTCGATATCTATTTTATGCGGAGAACTCATGCCGTTCTGCACACCTGTTTTGGTGATCTCGTTGAAAGCGACACGGTTATTCTCGTTCATGTCCAGTTTGAGCATCTGTGCGATATGCCATGAAATAGCCTCTCCCTCACGGTCAGGGTCGGTTGCGAGATAAACTTTGTCGCATTTCTTCGCACGTTTTTTCAGTTCCTTGATAACGTCCTCCTTACCTTTCATATCGGTATACTGAGGAGCAAAATCATTTTCCTTGTCAACGCCCATCTTTGATTTGGGAAGATCACGTACATGACCCATTGAAGCAATGACCTCGTATCCTGGACCGAGGTATTTCTGTATGGTTTTTGCCTTTGCAGGCGACTCAACTATAACTAAATCTGACATTTGCAATGTTCCCCTTATCTGAATAACTCATACATTTTACCGGGGAGAGATCTGACAATCCCCAGTATTTCCATTTCCGTAAGCTCTGTCATCAGCTCAGCGGAGTCTATTTCAAGCTGACGGCACAGTTCATCAACATGGAGTTTGTCATTTTTCAGACATTCCACGATCTTTCGCTGTGTGTCATTCAATTCTTCTGTATTGGTTTCCGACTTGGTGTTTTCCTGCATCGGTGCAGTCTCTTTTTCCTGCGTCACAGCGGCAGGGATATCCTGCTTGGTACGCTTTCTCGGAATTATGGCGATATCGCCTTTTTCAACGGTTTCAGCGGCTCTGCCCTCCCAGACGATACCAACATCGTTTGTGCTGAATCCACGGCGGACGCTCTGACGTATCTCCACATCCACACTGCTTCCGAATCTGAAACAATCAAGAACATCTTCACTGCTGTAAAGTGCCTGAGCGCCGTCACGGAGAAGCTGGATATTTCCGGAAAACCTGCCGTTAAACAGATCAGCGGGCGGAAGCACGAACAGTTCCCTTCCCTGTTCCGAGGCAAGCCTTGCAGTAATGAGAGAACCGCTTTTCATGGATGCTTCAAAGACTATCGCCGCTCTGCCGAGTGCGGCAAGTATCCTGTTTCTGGCAGGAAAATTCTTTGGAAGCGCATGAGTTTCGGGCGGATATTCAGACACGAACACACCGCCGCTTTTAAGTATGATTTCCCTGAACTGCTCATTCGGCTTCGGATAATTCACATCCACACCGCATCCCATGATGCAGGCAGTAGGACGATTTTTGTCAGCCGCCGCAAGATGAGTTGCGATATCTATGCCGACTGCAAATCCGCTGACGATGACAACATTTTTTGCCGCCAGCTCACTGCATATTGTATTCGCCGCCCTCAGCCCGTAGTCGGAAGCATTTCTCGTGCCAACGGTAGTAACTGTACGTGTGCCATTGAGACAGGAAATGTTACCTTTATAATAGAGTATGGCAGGGGGATTGAAAAGATGTCTTAGCTGAGACGGATAATCCTTGTGAGAAAAGCCGATCACTTCGATGCCTTTTTCACGGCATTTTCCAATGAATGTCTCAGCATCGGACAACTCGGTCTTTCTGAAATTCTCATTTTCCTTTTCAGTGAATCTGAGGTTCACCGACTGCTCGGTCAAAGCCTGATAAGCCTCCTGAGCATCCTCGAAAAGGCACATGACCTCCCATATTCTGCGGTTTCCCACACCGAAAACCATAGTCAGCCACATCCAGTATTTAGTTTCATCCATATCCTCACCGCCCCGATTCATTTTAAAATGTTTCAACAGCCCGATAGTTTATTTTTTCAGTTCCCACATAAGAATACCTGCCGCCATTGCCGCATTGAGAGAATTTATATTTCCGCTCATGGGAATGGTGATCCTCCTTGTACAGCGGTGTGCGACATCGGATGGCAGTCCGTTTCCCTCATTGCCGATGAACACAGCCTGTCTGCCGCTGAATACATTATCGGTGACTTTTACCGCATCCTTGTCAATTACAGCCGCAGAAGTCTCAACACCGTTTTCCTCAAGCATTGAAAAGAGCGTATCTGTGTCGTTTTCGATGGTTATATCCATGCGGAACACCGAGCCCATTGTGGAACGGATGACCTTCGGGCTGTAAAGGTCACAGCTTCCCGACAGGATAATGCCGTCTATACCGAGAGCATCGGCAGTTCTGATGACCATGCCTACATTTCCGGGATCCTGCAAGCCGTAAAGTACAACATATCTGCCGTTTTCACGGAATATCAGCTTTTTCTGCTGAGGTATGCGGCAGATAGCAAAAACTCCCTGTGTGCTGTCTGTGGAAGAAATTTTGTTTCCAAGCTCATTTGAAATAACAAGCATTTTTGTATCGCTCAAATCAGCCTGCAACAATTTTTCGCTGTATTTTTCAGCCTGAGTCTTTGTAAGGAGCAGATGGGAGACACTTCCGTCCCTGAGTGCGTCCTCGACTATTCTTATTCCCTCCAACACGAATAAGCCGTACTGAAGCCTTTCCTTTTTTGATGAGGACAGCTTCTGATACAGCTTCACAGTAGGATTATCTTTTGAAGTGATGATATTTTCCAATAATACACCTCCTAAAGGATGGTGTCGGGTGCAGATACCGCACCCGAATCATTTCCTAACAAAAACACGCTCTTTAAAATAAGGAGCGTGTTTAAAATCTCAATTAAAGAGCAGCCTTAGCCTTGTCAACGATAGCTGTGAAACCAGCAGCATCATTGATAGCGATCTCGGAAAGCATCTTTCTGTTAAGAGTGATGCCAGCCTTCTTGCAGCCGTTCATGAATGTTGAGTAGTTCATGCCGTTGATCTTAGCAGCAGCAGAGATTCTTGCGATCCAGAGCTGTCTGAACTGTCTCTTCTTCTGCTTTCTTCCGATGTATGCATACTGGCCTGACTTCATTACAGCCTGCTTAGCCATCTTGAAGTGCTTGCTCTTAGCGCCCCAGTAGCCCTTAGCCAGTTTTAAAGTCTTGTTTCTTCTCTTACGAGTCATCATTGCACCTTTAATACGTGCCATAGTCTTTTACCTCCAAAAATAAAATTACGGGTGAACCTTTATGCTCCGATGCACCTATTAAAGGTATGGAACGAGCTTCTTGATTGTAGGAGCGTTTGTGCAGTCAGCAACGCCGGCGTTACGAGCGATTCTCTTACGCTTTGTATCCTTCTGAGTGAGTCTGTGTCTCTTGTTAGTGTGCTGATACTTCACCTTACCGGTTCCTGTAATCTTAAAACGCTTCTTAGCGCCTGAGTGAGTTTTAACCTTTACCTTTGCCATTGTATGATCCTCCTTACTTAGCCGCCTTTGGAGCAACGAACATTACAATGCTTCGTCCTTCCATTTTAGCGGGCTTATCCACAGTGCCGACAGCTGAAACTGCTTCCTTGAAACGCTCAAGCAGCTCTTCACCGAGCTGTGGGTGTGCAATTGCTCTTTTGCGGAATCTGACTGAGACCTTGAGTTTGTCTCCGCCCTCTAAGAATTTAGTGGCCTGATTCACCTTTGTCTCGAAATCGTGGGTATCAATAGTAGAGAACATTCTGATCTCCTTGATAGCGACGGTCTTCTGATTCTTTCTTGCTTCCTTTTCACGCTTCTGCTGTTCAAAGCAATACTTTCCGTAGTCCATGATACGGCATACGGGCGGTGTTGCCTGCGGAGCGATCTTTACAAGGTCAAGATCCTTATCATAAGCCATCTGCTGAGCTTCCTTTGCTGATAATACACCGAGCTTTGTTCCGTCAGCGTCTATTACGAGGATCTCCTTATCACGTATCTCCTCGTTTATCTGCAGTTCCTGTTTGCTAATCGTCAAGCACCTCCAAGCAAAATTTTGATAAAACAAAAATGAGTGCAGAAAATATCCGCACTCATACAATACATCTATAAAACTCTTTTTCAAGAGCCTCATTAACATATTGACCGTTTCAGCATAGCCCGACGGTGAGAACGCATAGTTCTGCTTTGTTTACTTTGATATTATATACCCTTTTCCGCATTTTGTCAAGCGTCAGCCGTATTTTTGTCATCCTGCACAATATCATTCAAGGTATAAGCAGATTATTTGCACAGATGTACAGTAACAGAAGCCGTCATCATTTCTTTTCTTCTTTCTTCACTTTCTTTTTCAGCTTTTTAAGTTCATCCCATATTGCAGATCTGACCTTGTATTTTTTCGGCTTTTCGAGGATATCCTGCTCTTTTTCATCAAAGAAGCATTCCACCGTATCTTCATCTGTCTCCACTTCACAAGCCGCAGGAATACACAGCGGAGGATACATCACGCACCACCAGTTATGGCCTTTCGCCTCGCCTATCTCCACTCGCAGAGCCTTATAATTTCCTTTCGGCATAGTCATTTCGCCATACTGCCGCTCGTCGAAATCCATATCCGTAAGACTTGCCCTGACATTGTAATTACATCCATATTCCTCCAATGTCAGTTCGGAAAGAATTTCTATATCTTCAAGGCGCTTTTCAGCTAATTCTTCTGCTTCATCAAGATCGTCCGCTCCCGAAAGCATACCGCTTTCAAGTATCGCATCCCTTACCTTTATCTTCATCCGCTGGTCGAATTCGCTGTCGGAATTTGCGAGAATATGCAGTCTCAGGACGTTCCCACGCAGTTTGTCAAGGGCTATTCCGCTTTCGATGAATGAAGCCGCATTTGATATAAGTATAGCAAGGATCAGTCCCGATGTCAATATAAAAAATAAATGTTTTTTCATTTTCTTCACCTCTGCTTAGATTATTGGTAAAGAAAATGAATTTTATACACTGACACAAAAAACTGCCGTCAGCGCATATGCACCAACGGCAGAATAAAGGCAACACCGCACAAAGCCCACCTTACGGCTTTGCACTGAATCTGCTTGCATATTTTCCGTCATCTTGCACAGTAATTCCTTGACATACGTAAGTATGCCTGCGGAATTTCTATACAATCTGACAAAAAATCTGTCTGCGCATCTTCAGCACAAGCTCTGTGCGGTGTTGCCTTAAGCTATATACAGCTTACTTAGCTGCTTTTTCAGGAAGTGCTGTCAGGAGGCTCAGCTTATACTTCTGTACAGCAAGTGCATCCTTACCTGTAACACCATCACCGGGGTTACAGCAGTCAGCGTTAGTCATACCCTGTGAAGTGATGTGATTCTTATCCGAACCTGTCTCGTTGTACTTTGATGGGTTTGCGAGAGACTGCATGATAAGAACTGAGTCAGCAACGCTTACGTCCTTATCGCAGTTAGCATCACCATAAACTACATCAGCAGTGTTCTTAGGCTCAGCCTTTGTGGATGTTGTAGGATTAGCGGCAGGGCCGTCACCCTTCTTTGTGGTGGTTGTAGTTGTCTTCTTTGTTGTAGTTGTAGTATCCTTTTCTTCCTTTACAGGAGTTGAACCGTCAGGCTCGATACCGCCTACGAGAACACCGTCATCGTAAACGCAGATGTAGTCGCAGCGCTCCTCCGGCGGATCATCAACTGCGAAGAAGTCTTCCTTGACACCGAGCTTCATGTGTGAGAAGCTCCAGTCATTCTCAGGATCCCACTTGTATACAACATACTTGTGAGTATCGGGATCTGTATAGCCCTTTCCGTAGAAACCTACTGAGAACTGGCTCTTTTTGCCTGAATTTACGATAGTGCAGTCTTCCCATGAAAGCTCTACATAGTAGATGCTGTCGGAATCCTTGTACTTCTGGAGCGGGCTTACAGTACACTTAGCGCCTTCGATCTCCATTTCGGACTGATCGTACAGCTTCTTTGTATCAATGATAGTCGGATCGGATACCTCCGAAGCATCGATGAAGTATCTGATAGAAAGATTCTTTGACGGAACTGTTTCGCCTGAAAGAACCTTCAGAGAAACTTCAACAGCACCTGTGCCGTCATCGTTTCTGCTGTCGATACCGCAGGCTTCTACCCAGTAGCCGCTGCCACCATTTTCACCGTCGGGGCCGCCGTAAGATCTCTTTTCATCTTCGGGTGGGAAGTTTGGTGTTACAGCCATATCTTCTGTTCCGTAAATTGCATAAAGACCTGCTGCTGCGCCGGGGAGACAAGCGTTATAATCGATAGTAACTTCGTTTTCTACCCAGTCCTTTGTAGCATCATCGTGTCCGTCGCTTCCGTCAGGACCGCCTGCGAGAGCGCCCCAGAGAATATGTCTCTGCTCACGTGCATCTTCTGCCATGAGGAGGCCTGATGCTGCACGATGGTGAGGATTCTTTACAGCGTTGTCATTATAGCCGACAACGAATGCTCTCGGTCCGTGAGTACCGTTCTTGCCTGCGAGAACCGAGTACTTTGCTTCTTCCTTGTATGTAATGTCGTTCTGACCGAGAACGTAATCCATCTGCTTCTTTGCCCATTCGCTCCACTCGCTTGGCTTGCCTTCGTTGTGGTACTTGTCATAGAGCAGACAGATGAGCTGCATTGCTGTGTTGTAACGGCAGCTTCCCCACTGGTTGAGGTAAGCAAATCCGCCTGCTGTTTCGAGCTGCTGCCATGTCTTGAGGCACTTGCCGAGACAGTCATTATCCCAGAAATCATCGAAAACGTACTGGTTCTTGCCCTGTGCGTCTCTTATCTTCTGAACCATATCAAGCTCAGGATGCTCCTGATTTATCACAGCCCACATAAGTGCTGCGCCTGACCACATATCGTTCCAGCAGTAGCACCAGCCTGACGGAGCATAGTAATCGAACAGTTCATATGCATTCTTTTCGCCCTGCTCAAATACCTTGGCATCGCCTGTTGCTTTATACATCCATGCTGCTGCCCAGCAGAAATCATCTTCCCAGTGTGAAGAACCATAGAATGCGCCGGGGCCGTCGCCGTTATCGGAAAGCTCCTGCGGATTCTCGGTAGCGAACTTCCAGAGTGCCTTTGCATATTTCAGTGACTTTGCGGCATATTCTTCATCTGTATCCTTGAAGTTAAGGTAGTTGATAGCCAGTGAAGCGCAGGCAGAAACTACATAATCTGTCTGAGGCTTCTCAGCTGTGAGGAAGAATGCAGGACGAGGCATTGTATCTACCTCAGGTGTGTTCCAGATAGCGTGGTCGATATTACCGTCACCAACCTGATAGCAGTGAGCGATAACATTGTCGTCGGCATCAAGGAATGTACACTTCATGAGGTAATCGTTGAAGTGACGCAGGATAGTCTCCATGTGGTCATCCTGTTCCAGCTTCTTGAAAACGTCACGGTATTCGTAGTACTCCCATCCGAGAGTAGCAGCGGAATAGTTTTCAGGCATACCGAATTCTACGTGGTCGCCTGCGTCGTGGAATCCGCCTGCAACGTCAATAGTGCCGTCGCCGTCGGGGTCGAGTTCCTTAGCATACTTGGCCATGAACTCAGAAGAAAGGTTTGTACCGCCCTTGCTGGCGTTGGTAGTCAAACCGTCCCATTCTACCATAGGCACATGAGCATCGTATGTGTGACAGTCGCCTCTCCATGACAGTCTTGAATCAGCTTCTGCTGTATCTCCGCACATATTAGCATCATAGAAATACAGTGAATACTGGAGCGCACGAGCATAGTCTACATCCAGACCTGAATCCTTGACTATCTCACTGATAGGCGCTGAGAACTGCTGTTCAGCTTCAGCTTCTTCAGCCCATACATAAGGTGCATAGGCAGTGAGAGAAGTCACAGCAGTTGCCGCACTCAGGAATGCGGCAGTGATTTTTTTGTGATCCATGATTGTTTCCTCCCATTTTGTTCGGCAGTGCCCGCCGAGATTTTTATAGCCCTTCTTCACAGGATTCCACTGCATATTTTGTGCATCTTTGAACCGTATCTTAGACGAAGCTCCTTGAAACGCATAAAGTGTTCCTGCGGAACTTTTTCCTTTGATACGGTACATATCTGCTCAAAATCTGCCCGTGACCCTTATGAAGGCAGGTTTTTATTCAAACGCTTTTATGAGATGCAGAGTGAATTTCTGTATCTCAAGAGCGTCCTTATTCGTGATTCCGTCTTTTCCGATAACATCGGCATTTTTGCTTCCCTGTACGGTGATATGGTTCGTGTCCGAGCCTTTTTCGCCGAATTTAGCAGGATTTGCAATACTCTGCATTACCAGTACAGCATCGGCAAGCGTGATATCGCCGTCGCAGTTGACATCACCCTTGAGAACATCCTTATCAGCCTCAGAAGTTGTTGTCTTTGCGGTAGCTGCGGAAGAAGTTGATTTGGCAGTTGTTGCAGACGAAGTCGTCTTTGCAGTCGTTGTAACAGTTGTGGTAACTGTTGTCTTTGCAGTAGTTCCGGAAGATGCAGGTGAAGCATCGATAGGATATTTCTTGAGGTCAGGAAGTTCATCAAGTGTG
>JAEDMD010000197.1 GCA_016303195.1 Oscillospiraceae bacterium
CTTGCCGCTGTATATGTATTTATGGCAGTTTCACTGAATAAGTACAAAATATAAAGTAAAAGCACCGAGCAGTTCAATGCTCGGTGCTTCATGGGGAATATTTGATTACAGAATTTTTTCGGTTTCGGCTCAGACTTCCGTCTGCGCCGCTTTTTTTATTCTTAACTCAGCTCAAACATTCCTGTGTAAAGCTGATAATATTTTCCATGCTGAGCAATAAGCTCATTATGATTTCCTCTCTCAATTATCTTACCATGTTCAAGCACCATGATAGCATGAGAATTACGTACAGTTGAAAGCCTGTGAGCGATAACAAATACCGTTCTGCCTTCCATCAGGCTGTCCATGCCCTTTTCTATGAGCGCTTCTGTTCGTGTATCTATGGAACTTGTCGCTTCGTCAAGGATAAGTACAGGCGGGTCTGCAATAGCCGCTCTTGCAATTGCAAGGAGCTGACGCTGTCCCTGTGAAAGATTCGCTCCATCTGCTGTCAGCATCGTGTCATAGCCGCTTTCAAGATGACGTATGAACGTGTCTGCATTCGCAAGTTTAGCCGCCGCATAGACTTCTTCATCCGTTGCATCAAGTTTGCCGTAGCGGATATTCTCCATTACTGTGCCGGTGAAAAGGTGAGTATCCTGCAATACTATGGACTGTGAGCGTCTGAGGTCATCTTTCTTTATCTTGTTGATATTGATTCCGTCATAGCGTATCTTTCCGTCAGGAACGTCATAGAAACGGTTTATAAGGTTGGTGATGGTGGTCTTTCCTGCACCTGTCGAGCCTACGAATGCTATCTTCTGTCCCGGCTTTGCATAAAGGGAGATTCCGTTGAGAACTGTCTTGTTCGGCTCATATCCGAATACAACATCGTCGAATTCCACATTTCCACGCACCTCCGCATAGGTGACTGTTCCGTCAGCCTTGTGGGGATGTCTCCATGCCCATCTGCCTGTACGCTTGTCAGTTTCGGTTATTGTTCCGTCAGGGGCAATGTCGGCATTTACAAGTGTTACATATCCGTCATCAGCTTCTGGTTCCTCGTCAATGACTGCGAATATCCTCTCTGCGCCTGCAAGTGCTGTCAGAACTGAGTTTAACTGCTGTGATACCTGAGTTATCGGCATAGAGAATGAACGTGTGAACTGTAAATATGAAACTACTGTGCCCACTGTCATGCTTCCGATACCCTTTACAGCCATGATTCCGCCTGCAATGGCAGTGACAGCGTAGTGGATATAGGAGAGATTGTTCATTATCGGCATGAGGATGTTTGCGAATGTGTTAGCTCTTGTAGCGGCTGTGCAAAGCTCCTCATTGAGCTTGTCGAACTCATCGTCAGCCTGTTTTTCGTGACAGAATACCTTTACAACTTTCTGCCCGTCTATCATTTCCTCAATGTAGCCGTTTACCTGTCCGAGAGCCTTCTGCTGTGCAATGAAGCCCTTTCCGCTTCGTGAGCCTATGAAGCCGATTATCCTTATAGTGATAAAGAGCATTACCACAACGATTATCGTAAGCCTCCAGCTATATATCACAATTGCGGAGAATACACCGACGATAGTTATTGCCGAGCTGATGAACTGTGCAACGCTGTTTGTGAGCATTTCACGGATAGCGTCGGTATCATTTGTGTAAAGGCTCATGAGTTCACCGTGGGTGTGCTTGTCGAAAAAGCGTATCGGGAGCATTTCCATCTTGTTGAAAAGATCGTTTCTGATACGCATGAGGGTAGTGGTTGATATCTTTATCATTATGCGCTGATAGCAAAGTGAGCAGAGCGCACCGATGAGATAGACCGCACCGAGGAACATGAGAAGTCCGACAAAGGCTTTTTTGTCCCATTGTCCCGTTTTCAGCGCTTGTTCGATGTTGTCGATGACGGGCTTGAGCATATAGTTTCCGACGATGCCTGCGCCCGAACTGAAAATTATGCCTATGACCACGAATATGAGCTGTGGCTTGAAGCCGTACATATAGCTGAATATTCTTTTAAGCGTACCGAATGTGTTTTTCGGCTTTGCAGGAGCTTTCTGCTGTCTTGGTGGCATTATTCATCCGCTCCTTTCTGCTGTGAATCGTAGACCTCACGGTATATCTCACTTGTTTCAAGAAGCTGTTCGTGAGTGCCTATATCGGTTATCTTACCGTTGTCCATTACGATTATTCTGTCCGCATCCTTTACGGATGAGATACGCTGTGCGATTATGATAGTTGTTGTATCAGCCAGCTTTTCACGGAACGCCTTGCGGATACTGCTGTCTGTTGCGGTATCAACAGCACTTGTGGAGTCATCGAGAATGATTATCTTAGGCTTTTTCAGGAGCGCTCTTGCAATACAGATACGCTGTTTCTGACCGCCTGAGACATTTACACCGCCCTGACCCAGATCGGTATCATAGCCGTCAGGAAAGCCCATTATAAAGTCATGGGCGCAGGCTGACTTGCAGGCTTCGATTATCTCCTCGTCAGTGGCATTTTCATCGCCCCAGCGGAGATTGTCCCTGATAGTTCCCGAAAACAGCACATTCTTCTGGAGAACCATCGCAACGCTGTCACGGAGAGATTCAAGGGAATAATCCCTGACGTTTTTACCGCCCACTATGACATTTCCCTCGGTTGCGTCATAAAGTCTCGGAATAAGCTGTACAAGTGAAGTCTTGGAAGAACCTGTACCGCCGATGATACCGATAGTCTCGCCTGATCTTATATCAAGGCTGATATTTTCAAGGGCAAGTTTGTTCATATCATCGAAATAGCTGAAGCTGACATTTTCAAAGCGGACAGAGCCGTCCTCAGCCTTTACGCTTGTGTCATCGCTTCCGCTGATAGCAGGAACTTCTTTCAGAACCTCGTAGATACGCTGAACTGAGGCTCTTGACACAACGAACATGATGAACAGCATTGATAGCATCATCAGCGACATGAGTATCTGTCCCACGTACATGATGAAGCTGGAAAGCTCACCTGTGGCGATAGAACCTTCAACAGCCATATGACCGCCGAACCAGAGTATAGCAGTAATGGTGGCATACATAACGAGCTGCATGATAGGCATATTCATGACTACCAGCTTTTCAGCCATATACTGAGCAAGGCGAACGCTGTCGGTATTTTCGTTGAAGCGTTTCTTTTCGTAGTCCTCACGGGCGAAAGCCTTGACCACACGGATACCGATGAGGTTTTCCTGGACTTTGCCGTTCATATCATCGTACTGTCTGAGCATTTTCTCGAATCTTGGGTGCGCTTTTGAGATTATGAAGAACACCGCACAGGCGAGAACGGGTATAGGAAACAGGAACACGACCGACAGTTTTGAATTCGCTCTGACAGCCATGATGGTAGCGCATATCAGCATGATAGGCGAACGGAAAGCGCTTCGTATGAACATCATGAAAGCGTTTTGTATGTTGGTAACATCGGTTGTCAGCCTTGTTGTCAGTGAAGCGGTGGAGAACTTATCCACGTTGGCGAATGAGAAATCCTGCACCTTGCGGAAAAGAGCGCTTCTGAGGTTTTTGGCGAATCCCATAGCGGCAACAGCGCTGAATCGTGCAGCGAGAGCGCCGAAAGCCAGTGAGAAAACAGACATGAGCATCATTAACAAGCCCATTTTTACAACATAGCCGATATCGCCCTTTTTTACGCCGTTATCAATGATAAAAGCCATGACAGTCGGGATAGTGACTTCCATAGCGACTTCACCGATAATTGACAACGGGGCAAGCAAGGCTTGTTTTTTGTACTTTCCCACATGAGAAAAAATGGTTTTATACACAAAAAAACTCCCTTCATCAAAATAAAGAGAGCTATTCCAATAGCTCTCTTGTATACTATTATTATAGCATAACAATAAATAAATGTCAATCGGCGGTGAGAGGAGGAACACGGCGACAGCATTTACTTTTAAAAAATAATAAAACCGCCGAAGGCGGCATTTCTGGGGTC